>NZ_DAMBBC010000017.1:0-55441 GCF_032057165.1 Moraxella sp. CTOTU48717
ACTATCTCGTATTTTTTAGAATGGTGGTAGATGGGATGGTCGGATGCTTACCTTATATTCAAAAAAATAGAGAATTCTTAGATAAGAAATCGATTTTTCCAGCTGCATTTATTGCAGCAGCAACTGATACTAATAAAGAGCTTTCGATCCCAAGATATTTAACCACTCAGCAGAAAGTTGCAATTGCACAACAAGTCTTTGCAAATTTGCTTCTATCAGGGTCTGAAGGTGTTAGTAATACTGAAATCAATTCTGAGAGATTATTTCCCTTTTTAAATGCTATTGTAGTTAATGAGCATGTTAAGGAGATATTGGCAAGTCAATTGTTTAGACCAAGTGATAAATCTGATCATCATCAACCAGTGCACAAAATACTTGCTGAATATGGTGCAGCAGAATATCTGAGTCATAGATTAAAGGACTCTGTAAATCCCTTATCTATAAATCAACTACTAGCCATTATTGCACCCAATGGATTTGTAAGAGACGAATTGAGAGGAATGGTGGGATGGCTAGCCACAGTTGGAAATAAAAGTATTCAGGAAAGATTAATTGAATTAGATCCTTATGCAATAATTGCTAATGGTGATCCATCTCAATTATTAAACTCATCCAAAAAATTAATTTTTAAAAATTTAAAAGATTTATCTATTAGTGATCCTTACTTTAGAAGAGGTGATTTTTTTAGGTCTTCATTTAGTACTGTTGGCTTTTTTACCTTTGATATTATCGATGAAGTAAAAGTAGAGTTATTAGAAAATAAAAATAACTATTTTCGAAAGTTGCTTTTGGGCATGTTGGAGAGTTCAAACGAAGCTATTCACTTTAAAAACGAGCTTGAGGGGCTAGTTTTAGATGCACACGAAGATAGTAATGTAAGATTCGAAGCCAACGCTTGTATAGCTAATATGAAAGATTACAGTGTTATAGAGACTTTAAATTCCTTAATGATTGAGTTGTCTACTACTTCGTTGCATATGATAACTTATACTTTAACGAGAAAGGGTATTGAGAAATTCGACGATCAATTTCTTGAAAAATTATTTTTCTGCTTTATACAGCTTTACACGCCTAACAATTTTGTTAATACAAAATTTACTAGAATAATCGGTGAACGCTATTTTGTTAATGAGTTTATAAAACAACTTCCTATTTATAAAGTTATCTATTTGCTTGATCAACTAACAAATAAATTACTTTGCACTAAGAGCACCGAATCTATACTGAATGAGTCTCTTTATGCTCAAAGTAAAGTTATAGGTTATCTCCTTGATCAATATTTCACTGTAAATAATGGTTTATTTGATGCAGAAAAAATTTGGTATTGGATAAGGAATTTACGATTTGAAAACTCTATTTTAATCGAAAGCAGTGCATCTGTAAAATTCCTAAAAAATAATAATCAACTAAGGCAGCAAGTTTTTAAAATCGCATTTAATAGGATAACCGATCCTGATCATATACATGACTTATGGATTAGCAATTTTTCCGTCAAAGGTCACTCTGGCTTGACGATAACTTATGAGGATTGGCAGTTTTTTACCGATTATGCTTATGAAAGTGATAATCATAATCTATGGCGAAGACTCATTCCTTATCATAGTAGGTTTGATAGTGAAAATCATAAAAGACGGCATTATATGAGGCAGCAAGCAAAAAATAAATCAAATTTTATGCTAGCTTGGTCAGCCTTCCATTTCAGACCAAATAGAGTTAGTGAATATTATAAGTATGAGAAAAAACACAAGCGTTATGAAAAGCGTTGTAAAAATTGGCAAGAAATAGTTTTTCAAAGAAATAGACGATATATTAACGAAAACCGTCAAATTATTGAAAATGGAGAGCAATTAAATTGTCTAAAAAAATTTGCGAATTTGGTATTACATCATCCTAGTGAAATTAGCACACAGATTGGTGATGAAAATCTTGTGAGAAATTCACTATATAATGCTTTGTCTACAATAGATGGTTTACTCAACGATGATGGGAAATTTAAACCGTTAGATAAGAATGAAAATTATCATTCGTTGGTAGAAATTATTACTGCGTGCATTCATGAAAGGTTTAGAAAAAATGGAGATTTAAATAATATAAGTAGAAAGCTGTTAATTAACTACCGTTTAAATACTCATTTTTCCTATTCAGGAATAAATTTTTTAGAAAAGAAATCTATTATTGAGGAAGTTGATAAAATATTATTTAAAGATACTGAAAGTGCTGAAATTTTTATACGTGAGGTTGTTGAGTTTGAGTTGGAATCAAGAAGCGAATATTCACGAGTAGAGTGGCTTGAAATTTATGAGGTATTCCAATCTTTTATCCCGAAACTACCTTTAGAGTGGTTAAAAAAGTTTCCTGAAACTAATATTCGTTCTTTATCTGAATTATTTAATAAAGCGTATCATGAATCAACGATTCAAGAGCTATCTGGCTTCGTAAAAGAATATACAGATAATCTTTTGTTAAAGTATCCAAAAGAAACTGAAGATACAGGATTTGAAAAGCGTAGAGTATTTTGGTTAATTAGAGCCTTCTACTTAATAGAGGATAATGATGTCTATTGGGACTGGCTTAAGGAAGATGAGGATAATATTTTTGAGTTTGAGATTCTTTCAGATACTTGGAATAGAGGTGGCGATGGTAAATGGTCAGCTTTGAATGCTATCAGGATTGAGAAAATTTTAAACCATTATTTAACTAAGTGGGAAAAAATAGATTTACCTAATAGTTGGGGTACTGATAGTCCAAAAGAAGAAAGGGCATATAGGTTTTTGCAAGATTTAGTTTATCAAATAAAAGATGATAAATCTGATGATAGTGTGAAAGTTATAGAAAGATTATTGCTTAGCCCATTATTTAATGAGTTTTATGCTACCTTAAAAAGCCAATTAGCAGAGAAAAAACGCTTTAAGGCATTCGAAAATTTTAAAGCTCCCACTTCTGAAGCTATTACTGACTTTTTCCAGACTAATACGATTCTTACAGTTGAACATTTAAGGGCACTTATCAAAGATGAAATTGAAGTTTATCAAAAAGATTTGAATGGGGGCGATACAACTACAAAACGTATCTTCTATGAGAATAATAAGCATAAGAATGAAGTGGATTGTGCTCTCATTATTGCAGAAAGATTACGATTACGGCTTGAGCCCAAAAGCATAATCGTTACGCCAGAGCACCAAATGCATGAAGCTAGGCGTGCAGATATTACTTTTACCAAAATGGATGAGAAACGTCAGCTTTTAGTGATGGAAATTAAAGGACAATGGCATCCTGAGCTATTTAATGCTATGTCAAACCAATTATTCGAAAGTTACTCTATACATCCTGATGCTTATGAACAAGGCATATATCTAGTTTTATGGTTTGGTTCTAGTGTGAAAATAGCAAATAGAAGCTCTAAGGATATCGAGATGCCAGAGCAACTCCTCACGAAATTAAATAATCAACTACCTGATAGATTGAAGGGCAAGGTCGATATTCTCGTCCTTGATTTAAGTATACAAGTTTATTAGCTTTAATCTTTCTAAGAATATGAAAATTAACTTTATAGTCTAAATTTTTAACATCAATACCAATTTCGAAGGTAATATTCAAAAATCTGTGTTATTCCACTAAACTATTTGAAATAGAAGGAATGACAATATGAAAGTATAGACAGATATCTTGATCAAAACCTTAGTAGCAACTATTAAATTAGCAGTGGGCAGCTTTGAGCTAGAAACCCCCCGTGACCGCAGTAGTTAGATTTTTATCATTATTTTTATAAAAGGCACTATCAGATAATGGGAAGTTTCGATACCACGATATTGATGCTTTTCATACCAACTCATATCTTGTTGATAGAAGAGAGTGGTAGTAAAGCCTACTAGTTCAATATTCATATTGCCTAATTTAGTTGTTAAATTGCTTGAAAACTGGCAAATAAGCTGATTACGGGGAGAATAAAAACCTGATGTCACTTTATGCTTATTCCAATCTTTGATAATAAATCGACTAAATACAGCATTTGATTTGCCCCAGCCATCTTTAACAAAAACCTGAGTGACAAACTCTCGTCCTTCTTCATTGACCAAGGCTTTTGGTGTCAATACGATTTCTTCGAGTTGCAAGAATCGGTGAAAGCATAAATAATCTGGCTTACTGACTGTTGGTATTTCAAGTTTATGACCTTGGTTAGCCAACAAATCAGCTAATATTTGATGATTATTTTGTTGATGTTGCAAGACAGTAAGTGATTGCTTGGGTCGTGTTAGAGCAACATACAAGGGTCTGATTGTATCTTGGCTATTTTCTTGGTTTCGAGTGTACTTACTCACTTGGTCAATCACATAGATATGGTCAAATTCCATGCCCTTGGCACTGTGGTAACTGAGCAAGTAAACTGCTTTTTCACTGTCATATTGGGTTACTTCAAGGCGTTGTAAAACTTGTTCGTAGGTAACATTAGCTAAATCTGTGATACTACCTAAAATAGCCTGCCATGCCTTATCCAAAGCGGTTAAGTGCTTTTCTTTTCGCCAATTTTCTAAAAACGTGGTCACTTGTCCATCAATTATCGCCAAGCGTTCATTATCTAAGAACTGGTACAAAGCCTGTCCGATAAAGCTATTTAAGGGAATTAATTGCTCGCTTTCATTATAGCGTTGGCTGTTAATGCCTAAAATTTCTAGATAATGCTGTATCGCATCAAAGTCTCGCCATTGTGGGGCTAAAATGGCGATGCTAGGTTTATGCTCTAAACTGTCGAATTCAGCCAGTTTGGCTTGAATATCGTGGGCGACCCAGCTTGCCATATCAATGCCTTTTGGCTGATAAAATATGCCATAGCGAATCGGTAATTCTGGGTGAATATGAGTGGGCTTGATGCTATTATCAGCATCTTTTAACCGTTCTTCATTGGGCAATGACTGACTAATAAAGTCATTGGCAAGATTCACGATATTATCGGCACTGCGATAATTATTGAGCAGATAATATTTTTGTGAAACGTCAATATGATAGTTTTGTTCAAACTGCTGAATAAACTTGATACTTGCCCCACGAAACGCATATAAATTCTGGTCATCATCACCCACGACCATTAGATAACCACGCTGTTCATAGTTGACTGACGATCGGTTGTCATTGATATCGTCTTCAGTTTCCGCTTCTTGTAAGTCAGCTAATAAACCAATTAACTCGTATTGGTACTCGTCGATATCTTGGAATTCATCAACCATGATGTACTGAAAATACTGGGGGGATTCTTTAAGTTGGGCAATCGCTTGCTCGATAAGCCATTGGTAGCGGGCATTATTTCTGCGTTTATCGTCACTTTTTTCTTCATTTAAATGATCAATCCGAGAACAAATTTCATCCAATTGTTCATTGGTGGCATCTTTTTCTGACAGTCCTGTGATTTGTCTAGCCAAGGCATGGAAAGTCAAAATCGTCACGCCATTGGCATTATTTCCTACTAGAGCCTTTAGGCGGTCTCGCAATTCACACACCGCCAAACGGTTATAAGCCAAAATCAAAATTTTCTCAGGCTTAATTTCTTCAATCATTAACAGATGGGCGACCCGATGCACAACCACCGTGGTTTTGCCTGAACCAGGCCCTGCCAAAATCATCGATGCACGGCTTTTATCTTCAATGATTTGCTTTTGTACTTCGCTTAAATAGCTGGGTAAAATCAGTTTTTTATAATCTTTGAGATAGGGGCGAGTGACATCGGTTTCTTTGGGTATATATTGCTTAATCACATCGGATAACGGTTTTCTAAAGTAGTCTTCCATCAGTGAGCGTTTGGTATCTATGTCGCTACCCAGCCAATGATTTAACACATGGATTCGCATACAACGGTCAGTATAATGCTTTTGTAAGTAATCATAGGCTTGTTTATCGTAGCGACTTGGAGTTTTTTTACCATTAACAAACTGTCTAAAATTTTCGCCAATAAAGAAAATCGCATTGGCATCATCGTCAAGCCGTGATAGCTCAATGATGCCCAGTTTTTGTAGTTGTTCAAGTTGTTGCAAAATAACTATTGGTGAGCGGTTAAACTGCTCGGCAATATCGTCCAACGAGAAATTTTCGCCAACTTCTTTCCCCTTTCCATCAAGCTTGGCAAAAATATACTCATCCAGCAATCGGGCAAATTGATTAAATTGCTGTTCAGCAAGATTTAGCCAATTATGCCAGTTGTCACTGAGCTGCTCAGTTGCCAGTTGCTCTTTGGTCTCGGCGGTCGAGCTGACCGTAAAATACTGGCGTGAATGATGGCGTGTGGCAATGATATTTAACGCTCGTAACATTGGAAAAATGTCTTTAGCTGTGCGGAACTGATACTGATGAGACACAAGCCAATTATCTAGAGCTCTGCTGTCAAAACGCTCAAACCCTTCCACATTATTTATCTCTTGATAATGTGTTTGAAAAAAATCGCTCGCAATAAACGCTTTTAGGGCATCAAGCATACGCTTTTTCTTGTTAAACTCGCTTTTTAAATGTCTGACGGTATAGTTTAGGCGAATATTGACCACGATTTCCCATTGAGCAAACCCTAGTTTGACCAGTTGACGAAGTAAATTTAGCAATTGCTTGACCGAATAACCTAACGCTACCGCAAGTTCGGGCAGATGATAACGAGTGGGCTGTTTTTCAGCGGTTTTATAAATACTGGTTTGGGTCGGTAGGTTATCGTTAATTTGCTGCAATTGGTTATATAGTTTAAGTAGTTTACTATTATGGTCTACTGTGGGGCTTTGCAATAATTTAATGGTAATAAAAGCAGGTTGCTGTTCTTTTTCAATCAGCAAGCCATAGCGTTCTAATGCCAATAAAGCCACACGGATTTGGGTGTTAAGCTGCTCCACATCATCGTCAATGCCCAAAATTGGCAATAGTAAATTGCCTGCAAACCATTGATCACTAGGCTGTCTGCTCAGAATTGGTCTGATTTGTTCCCAACAGTTTTTTAAGGTGTCTGTATTGGGAATGCGAGAATTACGTTCTTGTTGAAACTGATTTTCGATGTCGCTATTGTCCCACAACATATAAGCGTGGGCGTGTTCATGTGATTTTCTTGCTCCACGCCCGATTTCTTGCACGTACGACTCAAGATTGTTTGGCACCCCACTATGGATAACGGTATGAATCCCTGCTTTATCAATACCCATCCCAAAGGCATTGGTACAAACAACCACATCCAATTCATTGTTTTTGAACTGTTGTAAGATTTGCTTTTTCTGTGATTCATCCAGTTTGCCATGATAGGCGACGGCTTTGAGATTTTGTTCGGCAAAGTGTTTAGCGTATTCTTCACAGACTTTGCGGTTTCGCAGGTAAACAAGGGCAATGCCTTGCTCTGGATGTTCAGGATGTTTTTGTTCATACCAGGCTTGACGTTCACGCAAGATTTGATAAATTCTGGTCATGCGGTTGTCTTTTGGCACTTGTTCAAAGTGTGGCGTGATATTCTCTCGCCAAATTTTTAGGCTTTCAATAGGTGTACCATACTGCACCAAAGGCTTATTATCGGTTAAAGCCACCAGTTTATTGACCAATTCTTTATCCAAATCTTCTTTGACACGGCTCGATGCCGTAGCGGTCACCAGGCTAACTTTTGGAGCAATAAACTCGTAATCTTTGACAGGCTCATTGACAGTTTGGGTAATATCTTCTGCTAACAAATCAAATTGGTTGTCGTTTTTACTGGGCTTTTGTGTCATCGCCTCAATGCTTGACTGTACCTTTTGAGCGATATCCGGATTGTAACAAGCAACAATATGATCAGCAATTCGCAAAAAGTCAGGACGAAAATCAGTACCCCATTGACTTAAAGTATGGGCTTCATCCAGTACCCAAAATGCAGGCGGGCGATTTTTAAACAATTGACGAATGCTGTGAGTTCGCAAGCGTTCTGGGCTTAAATATAGGATGTCAATATCACCTTGCCACACGCCTGTGATAATGTTTTTTTGCGTTTCGGGCGTTTGTCCTGATGTCAGATAGGCGATACGGCTTTCATAGTTAGGTAGTTGGGTATGAAGATTAATGACTTGGTCTTCAATCAAGGCTTTGAGCGGTGAAATAACGACCGTGAGTTGGCGTTGATACTTGCTAAAAATCAACGCAGGTAATTGGAAAGTTAGGCTTTTCCCGCCCCCTGTTGGCAAAATCCCCAATGGAATATCTTGATTGGCAAGGGTAGCTTTGACAATCTGCATTTGACCATCACGCAGTTTGTCAAACCCAAAAAATTCTTGGCATTGGCTGTTAATCCAATCCTCATTCGGCTCATGAATTTGCCAAAAAGTTTCTTCGGCTTGCTGAAAGCTTATTTTGTAAACAGGGTGCTTGCTAATCCATACAGGACGGCGAGCTTGGGGTTTGGCAAAGTAGCGAAGCCAATTAACAAAACACGCCAAACCTAAATACTGCCAAGGATTAATGTTTTCTTTTGGTGTGATTTTTTGCTGTTTGAGTGTATCACAAGCTTGCTTTAGCAAGGCAATAAGCTCATATTGATTGCCTTCGGGCATTTCGCTCGTGATATTATCCCAGTCAAAGATACAGTCATTATCGACATAAAAATACGATTTACTGGATAATTGCTCAAGATTTGGCAGTAGTTGATGGTATAAAAACTGACTATCCAAAGTTAGATTAGCCCATGCTGTCAGGCAAAGCTCAAAGATGATACGACTTTCAACACAGTCGAGCACAGGATTGTTATAGGCAGTATTGGCTTTATAAAGTTTGGCTAACGCATGGGTCGGCTGATGTGGAATCAACAGGCAACTAAGAATAAGCGTATCCCATGTTTTGGCTTGCCATTGAGTCAACGTGATATCAGTGATATTCAAATCCTCAATACCGGTAAAAAAGTCTACTAATTTTGGCAGATCAAACTCAATTAAATTATGTCCACCCAAATAATGAGCCGTCTGAAAAATCTCAAAAAGCTGGCTTGCATTGTTATTAAACAACGTTTCATCAAATTGCCAATACAAATCATCAGCGATAACTGCTCCATCAAGCAGTTTTTGAGTGTCTGGATCAATTTCTAGGTCAAGCCATACGATAGTATCTTTATTTAATTTAATCTGGTCTAAAATGGCTTGGATGTCGCTTACAGCTGTTAAGCTTTCAAAAAAGTCGCTAAGATTTGATTGTAGATACTCACCGAGTCCTGCAATAGGACTAGGTTCTTTAGGAGGCTGTGAAACAGGTTCAATAAATTCTAAATCAGTCGTCATGGGCTTCATTTATTCAAAGTATTGAATATTAAACTTATATCTGCTATTTATAGCATAGCAGATATAATGCTAGATATTTTAATAATTATTGGTTGTAATGAATTGCTATGGATAACTTTTTAATTATTGGTCATAAGGAAATATCATGAAGTTTGTGTTGCATGAAGCACATGGCCCATTATCTGATATGGAAGAGATGAGAGCGTTATATGAAAATCTGGTTTATTCTGACTTTCTACTCTATCAGTATCGAGAAGGCAACTTTACGCTTGATACACTTATAGACATGATAGCTCTACCAAATATAGCAATCACGGAAGAAGCGATTGACCAATTTAGTAAAAATAGTATTCAGGTAAACAATCTATTTAAAAATTGGTTTTTACAACTTGGCTTTTTTGAAGATGAAAAACTTTATCAACGAATTAATAGTCTCGATAAAATCATATTAAGTGCTAAGTATGGTAAGCCTTTTGCTTATCGCTATGAAAGCCTTGTACCAATTGAAAATTTGGTGCTCAATAGTAAAAGAAATTTTTGGCAACATTTTTACGGCATTGTCGGGTCATATCATCATAAAGAAAGCTTGGAGCGAAGAGATCATGCTAAGAGAAAATTGATTGAAGAAAAACGAGCTGAAGCCAAAGAAATTGAGCCAATTCACTCGTATAACAAATTTATTGAGTTTCTCTGTCCTGAGTTGAATGGACGGATTTTATTTTGGGGAGAGTATAATAAGGCTCTTCACAACGCTAAACCTGAGGAACTAGCTACTTTTTTTAATTGGATAAATTTCTATCGAGAATTCATAAGCAATTCTCCAAAAATAGACTTTGAAAATATTGCTCAACATGAAAAATTGGCTTTAGCTTTATTAAAAGAATACGCTCAATCCTACTTTTCACTTTTATCATCCAAGCATTGGAAAGTTATTCTTGTATTCTTAAGAAAATATCCATCAAATGAAAGAAAGATTATCGAAATTGCAGGAGCATTTCAGAATGATACTAAAAATAATGAAGCAATCAGAGATTTTGAACTACTGACTGTGTTTTTCGATGCCGATAAATATCTGCTTCATGCAATATATAATGGTCACTTATCTTATGATTTGAGCGTTGTCGATAAAAAAACATATGAGAAATGGGAATTAGCGAATGCAACCTATTTAGATTACTTTGCAAAAGTCATAGCTTTGGCTGAAGAATCTCGTAATACCTATAATGTTATAAACATTAAGACATTAGAAAATATTTTCTCTGAAAGACTACGCCATAATTTTTACCCTGTAAGCAAAAACATGGTCGATGAATGGATTGAAAAAAGATTAAATTACGAACGTTACCTAAACGTAGAATATATAATCAAGGAAATTTCTCAATTTATCTTTGACAATGAAAGTTTTCTAAAAACTCGCTCAGATAACATATAATGACTATGAATGTTATTAAATATTATAAGAGTTATCAGCACGCTTTGTGCATTGAGAATACTTGCTTTAGAGCCTAGTAAATGTACAAATTGTTGAAGTTAGATGTACAAGTTATTGAAATTATATGTACGGATTATTGAATTAAGATGTACAGATTATTGGTATAGATGTACAAATTATTGAATTGAAAACTTGGTTACCTTTTGTAACCGATGTCACTTAAGGTCACTTACGATTTCATGCTTTTTTTGTCCATTCTTATAATTAAGCGAAATGCTTAATAACGAGTGGTATGATGGCAGAGTCAAATTTTTACTGTAAGAGTAGTGATACAATCATGATTACCAAATCCAATACCTTAGTCGAAGCCGGCTATGACTTGACGATGGCAGAACATGATTTAATGACGCTTGCTATCAACAAAATCCATAAACTACAATCGGGTGGTAAGCAAGTGATGATTACTGCCAAGCAGTTCGCTGCCGCTAATCAAGTCAGTGACATTTACGCTTATAAAACGCTTAAAGATACCGCAAAAACACTGGGTGAAAAAAAACTAAAATTCACGCTTTATCGTGACCTTTCAATCATATCTGACAAAGAAGAAGATAAATTATCAGTGCTTAAACCTCCTCATAATAACTTTACAACACTTCGTGCGGAGTACAATTGGCTACAGGGTATCTCCTACCAAGACCAACAAGGCTACCTGCTGCTGCATTTTTCTGACCCATTGGCATTTCTAATTGAACATACGGGTAAAGCATACACCAAATACGACTATGTCAAAACCGTAGCTTTCACAGGAGCAAGTAGTAAAAGAATCTATGAGTTAATCACCAAATGGCAAAAACTGGGTAGTACCCCTGAGATGTCTATCTTTGAGTGGAAAGATTTATTTGGCGTGGCTGACAAGTACCCGAAGGTCGCTGAATTCAGACGGCGAGTGCTAGACCCTGCTATTGAGCAAATTAACAAGCAAGGCGATTTTAAACTTGAGATCGCCCCAATCAAGGCAGGTCGCAACATCACTCACTTTCGTATCGATATTAGCGTTAAAAAGAAGACCGATACAGCGGAAAATAGCGAGTCGAGCGTCAAAATGCTTCACCTTTTAACAGCTTCACAAGCCAGTACCTTTGCAGTCAAGCTTGCCAATGATACAAATTTTGGCAGTAAATTTGCTCGATCTGGTGAATCAATGAATACCTTCATCAGTCGGATTTCTCAAGAATTACAGCGAGAGCAGGACAAGGTGACGTTATACATGCCGTACTTGTCAAAGCTTGGATTTAAATGCTAACCCATGTTTTAAACTTTACTCTGAAGCTTGTTCATCAGGCACGTATTCAAAAATTTCCCCCATTGTAACGCCCAAAAAATCACACAATTTATCTATCGTATCAAAATCGATTTGTGTTGATTCGTCTTTATAAATCTTATGCAACGTGGTTTTGCTAATGCCTGTCTGCCTTACCACATCTGCTACACGCAATTTTCTTTCAGCCAATAATAACGGCAAGCGATTATTTATCATCATTCACCTCTGGCTCTTTTAGAGCATCTTCTGCGTCATTAGGGATATGGTCAAACAGTTCATCTACACTCACTTCTAAAAACGCACATAGCTTATCAATCGTCTCAAATTCTATTCTCGTTGATTGCTCATTATAAATTTTATGCAAGGTCGTTTTGCTAATGCCTGTTTCTCGGACGGCATCTGCGACTTTAAGCCTTCTTTCAGCTAATAGAAGTGGCAATTTACATTTAATCATAAAAAAGTACCATAAGAGTTGTAAAAAGTACTTGCTCAATTATAAAATTATGATAAAGTATATCTCAGATAGAAAAAATCCTATCTCAATTATACTTTTTACAAGGAGTCTATTATGACAACACAAACGTATCTTACCACAGAAGAGCTTTCTGAGCGTATCAAATACAATCCTCGCACGATTCGTACTCGCTTAAAAGACAGTGTACTTATCGAAAATATTCACTACATCCGCCCCTTTGGTGGTCGCAAAATTCTATATGTTTGGGAGCGTATCGAAGAAGATATGTGCAAACCTGCCATGAGCCTAATCAACGGCATGGCGCTACAATAAGGAGTAATGAAATGGCATCAATAAGAGCTAGGCATGGCGTATTGGTGGTGGATTTTCGCTACCACAATATTCGTTGCCGTGAAAAAACCAACTTAACCGATACCCCTGCCAACCGCAAAGCCTTGGCAAAGATTATCGAAAAGATGGAAGCAGAGATCACATTGGGGATTTTTGATTATGCGGCTTACTTTCCCAAGAGCGAAAAAATTGAGCAAATGAAACAGCTTGATGACCGAGTGGAAGCTTGTGTCAGTCGTAAGCCTACGTTTAAAGATTTTTCCAAGACGTGGTTTGAAGAAAAACAAGTGGAATGGCAACCTGCCTACCAACAAAAGATACAGATAATTTTGGACAACTACCTGGTTCCGTATTTTGGACAAAAGACTTTACCCAGTATTAAAAAATCAGACTTGCTTGACTTCCGTACCTCGCTCGCCAAAGTTCGTTACGGTAAAAATAGCCAAGCCAGTCTGTCGGTAGCACGAATTAATCAAATTATGATACCTCTGCGTATGATACTACAAGAGGGTAGTGACCGCTATGAATTTGATACCCCGTTTAAAGGCATTAAAAACTTAAAAGAGCAGAAGCCTGATGTTCATCCGTTTACGTTGGATGAAGTGTGGATTTTTCTTAATCATGTTCGCCATGACTATAAGCCGTATTATACGACACGCTTTTTCACGGGCATGCGAAGTAGTGAGATTGATGGGCTTAAATGGGAGTGTGTGGATTTCGACCGCAGAGAAATTAAAGTGCGTAGTGCCATCGTTGATGGCATTGAAGGTCCAACTAAAACCTATGGTTCTAATCGTGAAATTGCTATGTCACAGTTGGTCTATGATGCCCTACAAGAACAAAAACGCTATACCTTTGGTAAATCAGACTATGTGTTTTGCAATTCACAAGGTAATCCACTAGAGCATCGTAATGTCAATCGTCGTGTTTGGACACCCACGTTAAAGCTATTGGGGCTCAAACATCGTAGAGCGTATCAGACTCGGCATACCGCTGCTACCCTTTGGCTTGCAGCAGGGGAGAATCCTGAATGGATTGCTCGGCAAATGGGGCATAGTAGCACTGAGATGCTGTTTCGCGTGTATAGCCGATATGTGCCTGATGTAACACGTCAAGATGGTTCAGCAATTGATAGTTTATTGCTAGCCAGTAAACAATTAGCGGCTGAACAAACAAAAAATCGACTTCATTATAATGCAGAACAGGATAACTAAGATGAAAAATGCAAACCAACTATTACAGCAATTACTTGGACAAAAAAATGATTATGTGAGTGCTGAAGCATTGCATCTGAGCAATGAATTAATCAAAGAATTTCATATCATGCCAACCAAGGACCTGGCAGAATTTTTGGAGATTGAGTTGGATGTGAATGACCAAAAGGCGGTGCGTATTTGGACACAGCGTCAGCTACATCGCATTGACCCAGATGAAACTGCTAATGAGCGTTATCGGCAGTTACGCCATCTTTTTGATAAGCAGTTTCCAGAATCGATGTTAGGAGGCTACCATGAGTGATAAAGAGCTAACAAGCTACAATATAATATATGATCCTGTCTTGACACCAAAGCAGGTCAAGGCATGTCATTTCTATCTGACCCCAAATTTCGATGAAGATTGTAAGCCAAGTCATATCGTCTATGTGAATATGGTCTGTGACATGTATGACATGACATCCGATGAGTTGGCTTGGGCATTGAGTAAATTGCGGTTATATAGCAACGATATTACTTGTATTCACTGTGGTATAAAATATCTGCTCAATGAACCGATACAATATCATCAAATGCCTAGCGACTGGGAAAATTGGGAATGTGTTGTCTGTCGTGCATTTTTAAAGAAGCCTATGCAATTTGATCAAATGATTGATTCCTATCCTGTTAATAAAGACGATTGGGAAGATGACGATGCTGACGCTATAGAGTCCTTTTGAAAAAAGTTCCTAATTGACACCGACCTGACAAAAAAGCCACTAAGTTTTTAGTGGCTTTTTTCTGTAACATCGCATGTTAACCCCTATAAGCTTACCTAGAATAATTTCAGCTAAAATATAGGTCGGGGTATGCTATAGTAAATCAAAAGCCTACCGCATGGATGTCACATGAATTTTGTCGATGTTGAACCCACCTTAGAGAATTACTGGCGAGCCATTATCTTATTTGGTAAAAATTCTGCTTCGTACAAATTTGCTCTCGCTAAAAGTTTGATTGATGTCAGCCTTGAGCGAAAATCGGATTTAATCACCCTTGATGATCTAGCCTTGCCATATGCCTTACACCTTGCCGAGCATCTTAAACACAGCCCCAAACAAACTACGGGTAGAACGGGTAAATTTATTCAAGCCTGTCAAGATTTTAACGCAGGTTTAATCGATGAAAATAGACTGCGAGATATAACGACCAAAGAAGGCTTTAAATATGTGCTCAACGCGTTTCACGTAGTCAATACCAAAGCCGTGACTGAGCGATTTTATGACGTGGTGAATGAAGAATTTTTTATTGATGAGCGTAGATACAACAAAGGCATTCGCTTAACTGATAATCTGTTTAAATTGTTTTATGTTTACGACAACTCAGCCCAAGACTTAAATCAAGAAACTGAATCGCGTTGGAATTTGGTTGAAAAAGCGTGGGAACTCAACATAAATAAAAATCTTATCGCAGTCGAGTTTGACCAAGACACCAAGCAACTTTTTACTCAAGATGCCAAGCACCGCAGAACCAATATTACAACGTCTCGTGGAGCACTAAATGGCTACCAAAAAAGCCGTTGTTTTTACTGTTTTAAAGAAATTAGTATTTCATCAGATGACGATTTGCTTGCTGACGTTGACCATTTTTTTCCACATTTACTAAAGCCAGATGTTGTCAACGCTGGGTGTTGTCGTCCTGTCAATATCGATGGCGTTTGGAATTTAGTATTGTCATGTGCCGAATGCAATCGAGGAGAAAGTGGCAAGTTTGCCCAAGTACCCAGTATTGAATTATTGAATCGCCTTCATACTCGTAATGAGTATTTAATCAGTAGTCACCATCCGCTTCGTGAAACGTTAATGATGCAAACAGGCGATAAAGTGGAAGACAGAGAGTATTTTTTAAAAAAATCCTATCGGTTCTCAAAAGAACGCTTAATTCACAACTGGCAACCCAAGCCACAAGGGATTAGTATTTTCTAATGAACACATTAAATTATTACCAAAATCATGCGAAAGATTTTTTCGAGCAAACTTTAAATGTAAATATGCAAAATATTTATCAGCTATTTTTAGAACATTTGCCAAAAACTCCTTTGCGCAATCAGCAAAAAATTTTGGACGTTGGCTGTGGCTCAGGGCGAGATAGTGTATTTTTTGCCAATCAGGGATTTGAAGTTGTCGCCATTGATGGCTCGCAAAATTTAATTGATTTAGCTAAGGAAACTGATACGCGTATTGACTGGCAATGTCTAAGATTTGATGAGATAGCGAAACAAAGCTGGCAAAATCATTTTACTGGTATTTGGGCATGTGCATCATTGCTGCATGTGCCTTTCGATGATTTATCCAAAATCTTAAACGAATTAATCACTTGTCTAACGCCCAATGGTGTCTTGTATGCCTCATTCAAATATGGTGATAGTGAACGAGAACAAGACGGGCGCTTTTTTTGTGATATGAATGAACAGCGTTGGCAATTGATCGAAAATCAGCTAGAGTTAGCCAAAACATTGAAAGTTTGGCAGACGGTTGATAATCGAGTGGATAGACAAGAAATTTGGTGGAATGTACTGCTCAAAATATACTAATCGCAAACAGTACTTTTGAGTAACCAAACCCTATCATCGAAATGACATAATAATGAACTAGAGTTATCTAATTTACCCAGTACGTTAATCATAGTTTATTACCTATTTTGAGGAAAGTTATGTCAACCATGTTAACCAAGACCAAGCTAACCCTGTTAGCCGTGGCCACAGCTAGCCTGTTAGCCGCCTGTAATAATGATAATAATTCTAACGTGTCTTTTGATAACCCAACTCCCAATACCAGTTATGAAACCTTACTTACCACTTTCAAAAATGGCACTGCGCTGCCAAGCAAAGTATTACTGACCACCAAAGACGCAGATGGCAAAACCGTCAACGTCTATCAAGGCGGCTATGGTTCAGACGCATTTGTTAATCCCGCGAATCCAACGCAGTTTTATGCCTTAACTGATCGTGGTCCCAATGCTGATGTGGTGAATGGCGACCCTAATCTGGATAAAGGGGAAGGCAAAGCTTTCCCTGTGCCTAGTTATACGCCTAATCTTGGCTTGTTCCAACTTGGCAATGACGGCAAAATCAGCTTAGTTAAAGTGATAGAGTTTAAACGCCCAGACGGTACCACCAAAGTCACTGGCTTGCCCAACCCAGTCAATGGGGCAACCAAAGAAGTCGCTTATATCCAAAACACCATGGATACTGCCTTTGACCGCTTAATGTTGGTTGACCAAACCAAGCCTTATGATGCGCTTACCAACCCTACCAAAACTGACCCGTATGGCTTTGACCCAGAAGGTTTAGCAGTGATGAAAGATGGGACCTTTTGGGTGAGTGATGAGTATGGCCCACACATCGTTCACTTTGATGCCACTGGTCGCGAGATTGCCCGTATCAATGCCTTTGACATCGGCGAAGGCGCCAGTACCTATAAAGTAAATGGTAAGCTGATTACCTTACCGGCTGAATTTAAAAAACGCCGCGCCAATCGCGGTATGGAAGGTTTAACGGTTACCCCTGACCAAAAATACTTGGTTGGTATCATGCAATCAGCTCTATATAACCCTGATAAAACCACCAAAAAATCGACCATGACCCGTATTGTGCGTATTGAATTGGCAACGGGTAATATCGAGCAATTTATTTACCAACAACAAAACACTGCTACCGACTCTAACTCAGGCATTGTCGCTATTGATAAAGACACGTTTTATGTCATCGAACGTGATGGCGAGCTGCCACAGCTTAATGCCGCAGCGATTAAAAAGGTATATAAAATTAGCCTAGCCGGTGCGACAAACCTAGAATCAATCACCAACACAGCCGATATCATGCAAGACCCAAGCCTTGGCTTACTAGTCGAAGGTAAAACATTGGAGCAGTTGACGCTTACTGCCGATGGCTGGAATGTGTTAGCAAGTAAAGGCATTCGCCCAGTGAGTAAAACCGAGTATCTCGATGCAGTGATGAAGCTAAACTACCCACATGATAAGCTTGAAGGTTTGCTCCTGTTCCCGAATGGTACATTGGGGCTGATCAATGATGACGACTTTGGCATCGCTGCGCACGTCAAAGACAGCAAAGACTTTATCACGCCAAAATACATCGACAAAGCCAACAGCGATATTGACAGCGATCGCTTGTATATCTACCGTCCCTAAAATTCTGCTCTTGATTGAAAAGGGCTTGGCATAAATTAGTGTGCCAAGCCTTTTTTAAATGTCACATTACCTGACGAATTCAATAACAAAACGAATCCGGAAAAAATCCCCATCTCGTGCAACACGATGGTGGCTTTGCCAATTAAGAGCAAAAACTTGAAACAGATTAAAACTTCATGATCATTAACCAATGTACGATATGTTTTATCATCACTGAATTGGGCTGTTTTTTGGTGGGCCTGCCTTTATCATTTGGGCGTATCATACTGATACTAAACCCGCTATAAATCGGCTTTTGGGTAATATCCCCTTTGAAGTCAGCAAATTTTTCATTAAATTTTTTGTTAGCGTGTTCCGTTTCTTTCTTATCGATCGGCATGGTAAAAGATTTTTCACCTGTTACCTCATTAACTACTGTGGTCGGTGTATATTTACAAATATTGATACGCCAATATTCGCTTGGAAGGATTTTTAATGCCGTTTCAAGATAGCCATAGAACTGCTTGGTTTCTTTGAATGGAAACCGAATTTCTGGTTTTGACGGAATGGTTTTTTCATAAAAAGTTTGTACAAATTCAGCGATTTCACGTTTGCCTGCTTTAGACTGGCACAATTTTTCAATATTATCAAAGCAAAGATTTGATAAAGCGATTTCTTGATGATAGTGCAATGGCGTTGGCGTAATAATCGGATGAGATGACAGTTGCTGACGTTTTTGACTGACAAATTTATAATTGGGTGAGCCGTCTTCATTTTTAATTAGTTTTAGGGCATTTTGATAAATTAGCATCGCGTCGCTAAAGTCAAAATTAAGCTGACTGGCAGTCGACAAATCCATGCCTGATTCCATATCACTCAGCATTTTTTCAATGCAAAGACGATTGTATTTACCAAAAATTGATGATTGCGGCGTATTTTCCAATGCGTCTGAAACGGTTGTTAAAACCGCGTCATTTTTTATAGTTACTTTAGCGTTATGGGCGAGCTTTTGGGTGGCAAGGGTATTGTTGATAAAGCTTCGAATATGCCAAAGATTAACGGCTTCATTATCAAAATCTACCGCGTCTTTGTGATATTGATTAAAGCTGCGTCTTGCCTTACCTGATAGTTTGATGACGGTCGCTAATGGTAATTGAATTTTGGCTTTTGATAGTTGATGATGGGCAATGATATCAGCGGTGTGAATATAAGAACTAAAGGTGGTGTTCAAATCGGCATGCCCGGCAAAGTCTTCCAATACTTGCCAAAAACTTGGGCTGACCTTTCTTTTTGGACCCAATGCAGACTGTCGAATAGCTTTCACCTGGTCACGACTATAATCGGTAAAATGCTCAATCACACTATAATCACAACGTAATATCATCGCCATATTTGAAATGGCATTGTGACGAAAGCTGTGCATACTGATGTCATGATAGCGGTTTTGTAAAATGGGGTCAGTTAAAATCCCACGAAACGGTAGCTCGACACTGTTTCTATCGATAGGCTGAGCATGGTGTGGTAGGGTAAATAAATACTGGGCATTTTGTCGTAATTTTTGATGAAAATATTTTGTGAATGCAGCCAGTTCAGTAGGCTGCAACAGCACATTGAGCATAAAACGGCGGGTCGAATCATCGGATTTTAAATCGCGCTGTGCATGTGGTCTTAAGACAATATTGTAATCAATAAACCCCTGATTATCATACTCAATATCTGAAAGCCTAATTGATAGCACTTCCATAAACCGCATCCCTGTGCGATACAATAGAATCAGTATCAGTTTTAGCACATCTCTTAGCTTGTCATTAATAGATGGATGGTTCTCTAGTTGCGTGAGCATATGCTGATATAGCTCGACAGGAATCAGACAGCTATTAACGACTAAGGGGTCTTTATCTCGATTTAATCTCAGATAGGGGGCGTTAAATTCTTTGACCAGTACGTCGTGCAAGGAGGCAATCACAGTTTGGGTATAGCCCATTTTTAAGGTGTTTTTTGTGCTTATAATTTTGTCATAAATAAATTTATATTCAAAATCTTGCCAACCAATAAAATCTGCATCACGGGTTTCTGCCAAAAAATCGTTACCAATTTCTGATAAATAGCGTCGTAAGGTGCTGGGTTTATTGCCTTTTTTAGTTAAATCTATGAGCCATTTTACTAAGCGTTGTTGGTTAGGCAATAACGGGCTTTCAGCGTAAAACCGCGCCAATTGACTTAGAATTTGACTTTTCTGACCATTTAAAATGTTGCGAATGACTTTAACAATATCATCCTTAAAATCGTCTTCTAGGCTAGGTATTTTAGCGCTGCTTTTTGAGGTCATAAGCCGATCAATCGCTATACCCGGCTCGTCGCTAGTGATGGTTAACGAAGCTTTGGTACGCGCATCTATTTTGATTGGGCTAAAATAGCGCAGCAGTTGCTCAAAGGTGATAGCAGTATGGCGTTGACGACCTACAAGGGTTTCAACCATTTGCTGGTCAATCTTCACATTGGGTAGGGTTTGCCAAAAAATATTGATATGAGTTAGGAAACGGGAATTTGCAAAATTATCGGCGTTAAACTTTTCTCCAACCAGGTCGCTCAGTCTGCGAATACATTCTGCATAACTGGGAAATTTGCTGCTTTCAGTAAAATGCGTATTGAAATACACCAGCCAAAGCCGACTGACATCATTTAAAAACACCCACCTTGAATAATATAATTGAACCTCATCAGGGTTGTCGTTATCTGGCCTGACAATACGATTGGCATACTCGGTTGACGTTAATTCAATCGGTAGTAATAGCTGCTCTTTACCGACGTGATAAATGGCTGTTTTGTCTTTTAATGCTTGATAGACAGCCTTTATGACCACCGCTTCGTTATAACCGCCAAAGACGATCTGGGAAAATAATAACCAAGTCACACTATCGAGTAGGGTAAAGCTATTCTTAACTTGCCAAATTTGTAGGGCATTATTAACGATTTGCTCGGCCGTTTCCAAATATAAAAAATTGTCTAGATCATTGGTATTAGCGGGACGTTTCGGTATGTCGGCTATAACAGGCGTTGGAAACGGTTTTAGGTTCGCTTGACTACGCTTTTTATTGATATGATTAAAAAATTTTAGGCGGTGAGCCATTGCAGCAGGTAGTTGAGTAGCCTTAAGCTGCTCATTGAATTGTTTTAAAATCCTATCATATAATTCATCAATGAGTTCATCTTTGACTTGGATTTTATAGCCTTCAGCGCTGTCAACTTTAAATTCATTTAGAAAGCTTTGCCATTCGCTTTCGCAAATTTCTTGGCTAATTTCAATCGCGTGTCTGTTGTCAGCTTTTCGAGCGATTTTAAGTGCTGCTTGTCGACGTTCATAACCAAATAAATCAGAATTGGGCATGCGTTGGTTTCCCATGTGTTTTTCAGCAATTTGACGGTTATGGATGATAAGTAATGCGTTTATTTTCGACCAATAAATCTATCAAATGTTGGTGTAAAAACAGTTTTTCTCGCCCAGCATCCACTTCTTGTAACACACCAAGTTCAACTAGCTTAGCTAGATAATTGCTAGCGGTTTGGCGTTTGGCGATTTGCTTATTTACCACTGTACCAATACGGATATACGGCTGTTCAAATATGGCATCGACAAGCTCTCGTGAATAAACATTGGGTGCTTTCGCTTTGATGTATTCACTGGTATCAACATGTAGCAAACGGATCGCCTCTATCTTGTGAATGGTCCATTCACACGTCTCAATAATGCCTTTAAGGATATATAAAACCCAGCTTATCCAGTCTTGGTCTTTGGTTACACCAAGTAGTAAGCGATAATAGTCTTCTTTAGTTTGAATGATATAACGGCTTAAATATAAAATCGGTAAGTTAAGCAAGTTTTCGTGCATCAAATATAGCATATTAAGGATTCGACCTGTACGCCCATTGCCGTCAGTAAAGGGGTGAATTGCTTCAAACTGATAATGGGCTATTGCCATTTTGATAAGCGGATCAAGCTCATCATGGTAGTGTAGAAACTGCTCCCAATTGGCGAGTTTTTCTCGAATGAATGTTTCACCTACAGGTGGTGTGTAAATAGTTTCACCCGTTACGCTATTAGTTAACGAGGTACCTGTGATCGAGCGAATATCAAGGTTGACACCTTTAATGGTTCGGCAGACTTCGATGGCTGTTTGGGTGCTAAAAGGTCGCTCTTTAATTGATGTGATACCTTGATATAAAGCATTACGATAACGCAAAGCCTCTTTTGTTGCATTATTGGCATTCTCAGATTGTTCAGCGTAGCGAAATAGCTCATCTGTGGTCGTGACAATATTCTCAATCTCACTACTATCTTTGGCTTCGAGTAGCGGAATAATATGAATCAAAATGCTGTCATTGGGTATCAGCATACTGGCTTGTTTGAGTTCAGCAAGTTTGGCTCGGGCTTCGATACATTGCTTTAATACCGCTTTGGTTTCAACGTCGATATTTGGGGGCAAATTTGGTAACTGGTTATAAGGTTGATTGGCTCGCCAAGTGACAGTATTACTTAAAATAGATGATGAAGTATTCATGTCGATTTTACACCTTAATTTGTACATATCAGCTTGATATGTCGATAGTATAAACATATCAGAATGGATATGTCGATTTTCATGATAAAAATCGACATATCGTATTTTAGTGTCGATCCTATCGACATGAAAACTGCTTATGTCGATTTCCTGATGGAATTTCGACATATATTCTATTGTTGTTGCTGGTGGTCTATCACCTAAATTCAACTAAACTCGCTTACTACATACCTTAATTCTTCCAATGAGCTATCACGCAATCTGCTGTAATTGGAGTTTTTGAGCTAAATCATCGTAGATATACCGAACCGCGATGATATCACCCACACTCATTGATGAATGTTTTTGCCAGGTTTCTTGTCCAAACATCTCATGCGCAAATAGGGCCGAAATAATGGCCTCATCAACTTGCTGCTCTAGCAAAAAACGTTGTCCAACATGGCGTGTCCAATCTGCTTTAAACTTAAAATGCTCTGCTAATTGTCTTTGAATAATGGCAGGTCGCATACTTTCCATGTTGCCTTTAGGATCTAGCCAATTAATTAAAGGACGTTTAGATTGTAGAATTTGCTCAATCTGCTGGGCTAACGTAGGATTTAATCGTCCAAACTTGGCAGAAAATACCGACAGAAAGCCCAAGTAATCTTGTATCGCCTGGACGAGAAAATCACAGATTGGTACTAAACGTTGGGCATTGGTGGTGGCACGTTCTTCCTTGTCTTGAATCCAAGCGATTTTTCGGCTTAGATTAAACTGCTTCAAAAAGCCAGGCGCGCCTTCCACCGCGCGAACAGAAGATAGAATTAGCGACACATGCCAAAGCCATAGGCTATAGGCATTAAATTTAGCAATGTAATGCGTCTGGGTAATAAGCTGTTTGTGTAAATGCTCAAAGAAGCGTTGTACCAATGAATATTCAGGCGTATTTTGGCTACCAATACGAAAATCAGCATCTGGCTTAGTGCTGAAATAACTTAAATCTAAACCACTACGTTGATTCAGCAGTTCAATCGCTTGTTGATAAACCTCGAAAAGTTGGATTTGGCTAAGAGAGGTATAAGATAAGTCAGCGCGCTTGCGAGCATTTCTGCCTGTAATAATACTAGCAATCTGTGTGGTCGTAATTTTTTGAATAAGCAAGGTATAAAGTGACTTTTCGATACGGGCTAAGCTGAGATATGGTAGATCCAATTCGTGACGTAAATCACCAATGACCGACTCAATCCATTGCGCCATCGGCTCACCTTTATATGCCAAAAAACTTGCTAACTCATCAGGTAGCGGTAATTTTATTGATGACAAGCGATTTGCTAGAACATTCTCGATACCTATCTGCCGAATACGCAGTGGGGTAATATCAAGCTTTATAAAAAAATCAAATTGTTGAGTTCGATTACTAACATCAACAATCTTTTTCTCATTATTATTAATATCAACGGATAACTGTTGGATCGAATAACCGGTGTGTAACGAAAGCAGTAAATAAGCCACAGCGCGCTTTTTATCTCTATCGATGTCTGCTTGATGAAAATACTGCCAGAGCTTACTACAAACATTTTGTATTACAAAAGGTGGTAAATGACGAATGTTGATCAGACTAAATAGCTCATTACGGTTAGCGTGGGAAACTTTCGCCTTCGTTCGAAGCTGAATTTGTTTTGGGGAAAATTTTTCGGTTGCTTTTAGGCTACGTTGCTCAAGAACGACGTAAGTAGGCAAATTATTATCAAGCCGCTCTCGCAGTGCATCGATATCGTTCTGCGTTGATTCAATCTCTCTGACTTCTACCAATTTATCGGTATCATCATCAATATCATTGACAGGCAACGTTTGGGTATAGCTCTCGTCAACCTTAGGTTTTGCTTGGCTCTTTCTACCTTGAATTTTTCGAGTAATGGGTTGTCGGTGATGATAGGGAAAGTCAAGCGTACGATAAATTGACTTTAGTTTTGATAAATTTGGGTGATTAGCGTTTTCGAAAATTTGTAGTTGTTGATGAACGTTTAAATAGGTTTGCTCTAGTGTATCTGCCTGCCAATTTTGATAGCAGTTTTGCCAGAGGGATTGATAACTTGAATGAGGTTGTAGCCATTTCCTCGCTTCAATCGCAGTTTCAGTGATTCGCCGAGTCAGCTTGTGATTAGCAAAATACAGTAAAAGGTGGCAAAGCTTAGATATCCATTGCCACTCCAATGATGGATTTTTTATATCAAATGGTGCGAGAACATAGCTACTAGCAAGAAATGCTTTAACTTCATAACCCTCCTTCGTAGTTTTGCCTTTGTAACTTTCAAAAATCTCTTTTAACTGTTTAGGTTCCAATATGACATTCGATTTATCCGTAATATCAAAACCAACAAATGAAGAATCAGTAATAGATGCAACCGTCAGAAAAAAGTCTCGTAACGACTGCACATACTCGTCATCGTGCTTTGGCAATAGGACAGCAATTAATTTATCAATATCCATCTAGAACCTCTTGAATTAGTTGGGAAAATAATGGAAAAGTATATTGCCGATGCTCTCGTTGTAACTTGGCTTGATAATCATAATGATGACGTTCTAACTGCAAATCATCTAAAACTTTTTCAATTGTCATATCACCCCCAAATAGTTCTTCAGCAATTTTTTTTGGCATATATTGCTTAAGCTCATTAAAAATTTTGGGATTGATAGGCTTAAGTGCATAAAAATCAGCTTTTAAAGATGCCCAAGCCCTTCTTTCAATGTCGATATTTGACAAAGGAAGTGGTCTAATTGTTACATTGGTGGCATCATTGACTAGCACCACTTCAGCAAAGTTATCAAAAAAATAAAATCTGTCATCATCTTTTATTACGTCAAATATCAAGGGTTTATGCGAATTTTGGTGAGCAGAAGGAGTAGGGAAGTTTTCACAGTAAATTTGAAAGGCTTTAGCTACCAAAGGATGGACAACAAAATTTTCAGTCGTTACAGACAGAGTTTTGGTGGTGATTCTGTGAGTTATTTTTGATGTGTTTTTTGCCATTTCCCTATCTCCCTATCTCTTTTAAATTATTTCACTACTGCTTTACCTAGTGGCGTAAGACGGTATTGTTGGTTAGGGCTATTGGGCTTATCGGGGATGGTCATTTCAATCAACCCTGCTGTTAGGGCGGGATTAAGGTACACCTTTCTAAAGTTTCGGCTGTCCTTTAAACCTAACAAGTCCATCCATTCTTGACGAGTTATCACCTGATTGTCGTAGTTATTTAAGCTTGTCAGTAGTTTTATAGCTTGGGGGGTAGCTTGGGGGGTAGCTTGGGGGGTAAGTGTATTTTGCTCAATCACGCTTTCATCTAGCATTGCTTTTTGATGAATGGGTAATTTTACTAAGAAATAGGTGCGTTCATCATCCGTCTCAAAAGTTGGCATAGGCGAACCATTCTTTTTCATGGCTCGTAAAATTTTGGGAACACCTGTTGAGCGACCTTCGGTTAAGTCCAACTCTTTTAAGAATTCACCAATACGTCGATTACGATAACGCCTTGTTACAGCACGTCCTGCTTGCAAGTCATCAAGCCTAATAGAACGGTCTGCACCTGGATAGCTTAATATAATGATTTCATCAGGATAAATGCGGATTTCGATGGGATTGCGTTCTTCATAAGAGCGGTGATATACCGCATTGACCACTGCTTCTTCAATCGCAATGAATGGATAATTCCAAAACCGTTCCGCTTGTGCACGGTCAGGATGTTTAATCACGGTCTCTTTTAGAAAGCGACTTTTAATGTAATCTAAGCTATCTTGAGTGATACGCCCCAATGGTCCAGTAAAAATTTTTTCTTCAAAACTGTCACCACCTGCCCCATCGGGAAAATACACCACATCAATTTGGGTGGCAGGAAAAAATTTACTGGGTTGGCTATTAAAGAACAGCAAGCCGACATTTTTAGGAAATAAGGTCTCAGGGGTACCACCGACTAAGTTCATGCGTTTTGCCAAGGCTTCAACTGATAAATGATAAGCATCTTTAGCAAGTTCGCTTTTAATCTGATTCAAAAACTCTCGAATCAAATGGGGCTCTAAATCATTAAGCGTTGAAAATTGGCAATAGCGGTCATCAAAGGGTACTTTATTAGCTAGGCTTAGTAATTCTTGCTCATCATTCCCTTTAGCAAGCACCGTACTGGTATGCTTACGAATGTAATATGCCCAGTCAGTTTTATCTTTACCATGACTTACTTTAGTCTTATAGGGTCGCATTTCACCTGCGATTACCCATAAGACAAGTATCAACTTACCTTGAATATCATAAACCGCAGACAATGTGTTATAGGCAGGAATGATTGCTGTACGTTCAAGATTCAATAACTCTTTTGGGATTTTATCAATTTTCTCAGCAGCTAACCCCACAGGTGGCAATACAGGCATGCCGTTTTCTTCGGCAATGCCAATAACTATATAACCACTACCTAAATTATGAAAATCATTAGCGAAGGCACAGATGGTATGCAAAATAGATTCAGGATTCCAATCAGCCTTGTATTCAATACGCTCACTTTCAATCGTCCTTTGATATAGCAGGTCTTCAATGCTAATAGGTAGTTTAGTATTCATAATCATTACCTTTTCATTTAGAAAATATTAAATAAATATCGATAGAGAATTAATTTGACCTATCATCCCTTAAAAATACTAGTAAACGTATATTTTAATTTTATTTAATAAATATTTAAGATAATATATTAAATAAATTTTTAATTAAAAATTTAGTTATTTTTGATAATATGATTTACAAAATTTTCAAAAATAGGGGAGAGCAGATTTAGGTTGGTGTCAATTATAAATAAATACGTTAGAATTAACGTGACCAAAAACTATCAAAGATACCTCAATATACACTAGAATTCTAAAATAATAAAGACAATAAAAAAGCTGAAATCCTTTTAAATAAAGGACTTCAGCTTAAGGTAAATTTAGGTATTTTAGGTTTACGTCATTGCCAAGGTCGGGGTTTCCCGCTCCACTTAATCTTAAGTGATTAGCAAAAAAGCCACTTTATAGCAAAGTGGCTTTTTTATTGCTTTAAAATCAGCAAGTTAGATAATCTATTTTATTTAATTAGTACTCATTTGCTGTGACCCCGTTTTGTCACTAAGGCACATAAAAAAATCTTTGTGCCATAATTGTGCCTTAAATGTGCCATGGTTATTTCTCGACCAATCCGAAATCTGACTACAACCTTGATTTTTTTATTTAGATTGGCTTAACAGGGTTGCTTTCTGATAAATAAACTATGAGCTCATTGGTCATGCTTTTCAAACTTATCTCGAAGATAAATTAAGGCATGTCCCTCATTCACTTGAGCTTGGATTATTAAGCAAGCAAGGTAAATCATCGACTTAAAATTACGAGCTAATTTCTCATATTTCGTGGCCATACTACGAAACTGCTTTAACCTTGTAAACGTATTTTCTACTAAATGTCTGAGCTTGTATAAATAACTATCCAAATTGGGATTTGGCTGTTTGGCATTCTTGCATGTTGGTACGACAGTTGTCATAAATGGATTTTTGTAGTTCGTCCACCATGGCATTGTCCAATTGGTTTATCAAAGCCCGCCCTAGCTCCACTTGCATGCTGATGACACCGTATGTAGCTTCCGTCACGGTACGAGTGTTTGTAGTGATGTAACACCCATTCTACGTCAAAGTATGCTCTACCTGCTCCCATAGTTCATCTGTCAGTGCGATTCATGCCATTTTTTCCTATACTAAATCCTATGAATCTAGGTGTATTTGGCACTTTTTATTTGCTTTTTGAAGTGAGGATATAGCCTAGTGAAAAATAAAATTATTTACCGTAAAGCTTTAAATCAGCGTTTTAGCTACATTGGAAAGAATAATTACCTGTCGTATGTGTTTCAATTGGCTCGTATTCATGATTCGGTTGAGGAGAAAAGGCAAGTGAGTGGGAATTGGAATAATATGAGTAATTATCTAAATGAGCGCCAGTTATAAACTTATATAATTTAGAAACACGACATTAAATTTGTTTGAATTTTATATTGACTTACACCCTAAAACCTTAATAAGCTCAATAAAATCCAATTAAATAAACTCAGATTATTTATGAAACTTATCGATAACATCAATAGCACTTTGGGAATAGATATTGGCAAGAATCTTAATAATCAATCTAAACTCAAAATTGCTGCTTCCTATTTTTCAATTTACGCTTATGCGGCCTTAAAACAAGAATTAGAAAAAGTTGATTCCCTTCAATTTGTATTTACATCACCCACATTTATTACGGAAGATGTAACCGAAAAACTCAAAAAGGAAAAACGAGAGTTTATTATTCCAAAAATTGATCGTGAAAGTAGCCTATATGGTACCGAGTTTGAAATTCATCTAAAAAACCAATTATCACAAAAGGCAATCGCTAAAGAATGTGCTGATTGGATAAGACGAAAAGCGATATTTAAATCAAACACTAGTAGTGCACCTATGCAGGAATTTATTAGTATTCAACAACCCGAGACATCTCTGACATACATGCCAATTCAAGGTTTTACCCCAACAGGTTTGGGCTTTGAAAAGGGCAATGCCATATCTAACATGGTTAATTGCTTTGATGAGCAATCTACGACACAAACCTTTATCCAGCTTTTCAATCGGATTTGGCATGATCCGACCAAAGTAGAAGACGTTACTAGCCAAATCGTGCAGCATATTGAATCTGTATATCAGGAGAATCCACCTGAACGGATTTATTTCTTAATGCTTTATAATATCTTCAAGGATTTTTTGGAGGATATCAGCACGGATGTCATACCCAATGACTTAACTGGCTACCAAGATACGGTAGTATGGAATAAGTTATTCAATTTTCAAAAAGATGCCGCTTTTGGAATTATCAATAAATTAGAAACTTATAATGGCTGTATTTTGGCAGACAGTGTCGGTCTGGGTAAAACATTCACCGCATTGGCTGTGATTAAATATTATGAGTTACGTAATAAAAGCGTACTGGTACTTTGCCCTAAGAAATTGGGGGCAAACTGGACCAACTATAATGCCAACTTAGTCACCAATATTTTTGCCAACGATCGCTTTAGTTATGATGTCCTTTATCATACTGACCTATCTCGAAACAATGGTGAAACGTTAGGGATTGATTTGGCGAAAATTAATTGGTGTAACTACGACTTAATCGTTATCGATGAATCGCATAATTTTCGTAACCGTGGTGCGTATAAGGAACGAGAATCGCGTTATGATCGTTTAATGAACAAGGTCATTCGTCAAGGAGTAAAAACCAAGGTGTTGATGTTATCAGCGACGCCTGTAAATAATCATTTTACGGATCTCAAAAATCAGCTAGCCCTGGCATACGAAGGCAATGCAGACTTTATAGAAAGTAAACTTGACACTGAGCGCGATATTGAGACTATCTTTCGTAGGGCACAAGCAAGTTTCAATACTTGGGCAAAGCTAGAACCTGAAGAACGTACAACCCAAGCAATCCTAAACTTGCTTGATTTTGACTTTTTTAAACTGCTTGATAGTGTGACAATTGCTAGATCGCGCAAACATATCCAGACATTCTATGACACTACAGCTATTGGACAGTTTCCTACGCGTCTTAAACCCCTATCATATCGCACTCCCTTATCCAATGATAAACAGGCTGTAACGCTCAACCGAATTTATGCAGAGCTGTCATTAATTAAAATGGCGGTCTATGCGCCTGTCACGTATATTTTCCCTAGCGCCTTGCGTAAATATGAGGAGATTTTTGATACTTTGGTTGAAGGAAAAGGGCGACTGAAGCAGGTTGATCGTGAGCGTAGTCTGCAAGCATTAATGACGGTCAATCTGCTTAAGCGTCTTGAAAGCTCAATCCATGCATTTAGATTAACGCTAACTTTTCTAGAGAAAAGTATCAGCAATGTGATTGCGAAAATTGATGATTTTGACGCGCGTGCGGCAGATGACGAAGTAAGTATTGCGCCTTTGATGGGGTATGATCAAGATGAGAACGGCGAACTGCTTAATCCAGAAGACTTAATTGGCAATAAGTTGAAAATTCATTTGGCGGATATGGATCGCTTATCTTGGAGAATGGATCTTGATGGTGATCGAGAAATCATCAAAGGGTTGTTACGGATGATTGCTACGATTGACACTAAGAATGATGCTAAGCTACAACACGTTAAAAGTCATATCATTGAGAAGCTACAGCATCCCATTAATCCCGGTAATCACAAAGTAATTATATTTACCGCCTTTGCGGATACCGCTAATTATCTATATGAAAACATTGCTCCTTTTTTATTGGAGAACTATGGATTGCATAGTGCCAAAATTACAGGCAACGATAATACGTCTACCATCAAAACCCGCGTTAAGAGTCGACAGAGCTATGATATGCAGGGCTTATTAACTTTGTTCTCACCAAAATCGAAACAAAAACGAGATATTTTTCCAGAAGAATCTCGGGAGATTGATATTCTGATTGCGACTGACTGTATTTCAGAAGGTCAGAACTTACAAGATTGTGATTATCTCATTAACTTTGATATTCACTGGAACCCGGTACGTATCATCCAGCGTTTTGGACGGGTAGACCGCATTGGTTCATCAAACAGTGTGATTCAATTGGTAAATTATTGGCCAGATATCAGTCTTGACGATTATATCAATCTAAGAGAGCGGGTGGAAAATCGCATGGTTATTGTCGATATGACCAGTACAGGGGATGATAATGTCTTAAGTGCCCAAGCTAACGATATGGCATATCGACGTGAGCAGCTGCAAAAGCTACAAAATGAGGTGCTAGACCTAGAAGACGCCAATACAGGTGTGTCTATTACGGACTTGGGGCTTAATGATTTTCGTATGGATTTATTAGGGTATTTAGAAGTGCATGAGGAACTAAAACGTCTACCGAATGGGCTGCATACCGTAGTACCCGCACAGCCAGAAATTGGCTTAGAAGCAGGCGTTATATTTACATTAAGAGCAAGAAACCCCCAGATGGCAGGTAATCAAGCCAATCGTTTGTATCCGTATTACTTGGTGTATATCAATCAAAGTGGCGATGTGGTATATGATTACACCCAAGCCAAATATCTGCTGGATGTCGCTCGTAAAGCCTGTCGTGGCATAGACCAACCCATACCAAAAGCGTATGAGTCTTTTAACCGCAAAACCGATGATGGACGAAACATGGGACAGTATTCGGCATTATTGGATATTGTGATTCATTCGATTCGGCGGCTAAAAGATGAGAAAGATATTGATAGCTTATTTTCAGGACTGTCGACGACTGCCTTGGTGGATATGGTATCTGGGCTTAATGACTTTGAACTGATTAGCTTTATTGTGATTGAAGACAATTAGACAACGATGGTTTCTTACTTACGACATTAGTGGTAGGGAATAGTTGGCTATTTGAGTATAAGAAGTCATACTGAATGAATTTCTTTATAGGGTATTTGCACAAGTTTTCTATATAACTAAGGAAGTTACCCATGCTATATCACTATCCGTCAACGGCTAAAGTGGATAAAATTATTCCAAAAAATAAGTTCTACCAACGAGGCAGTGCCAATCACCGTATCGAACGCTTGTTTGTGGAGCAAGTGGAAAGTATCCGATGGGCGTATAAGCTCTCACCGCATACAATTAATCTAAACGATAGCGAGACAATTAAAGAAATCCAAATTTTTAGTATCGTCAGTCGTGTTGAAAGGCTAGATACGGAAGTTTTGCAGTTTATCGATAAATTGATACCATCACCGATTATCTTTGAGATTCTCTTTGAAGATAAAATCAAAGTCATCGCAACTTATAAGCGTCAAAGCCAAGCGGACAGCCAAAAAGTCGTCTTAGGCAAATACTATGCGACGGATTGGCAAGATCCTGCACAACGTGAAGATTTACCGATTGTATTTGGAATCGCGGATTTGTATGAGTATTTTATTGAGCAGTTACTCCTTTCTACAAATAAAGCGTCACCAAATGTCGTTTTGATACCCAATATAAAAGCTAACCTATCTACAACGCATCAAAAGATTGCTAGTATTGAAGAAAAGATTGCCCATACCGAAAAACTCGCACTGCTCACCAAACAAATCAATGAGTTACAAAAACGCATTTATAAAGAAAAACAGTTTAATCGGCAAGTAGAGATGAACTTGCAGTTACAAACGCTACAAAAGCAGCTCAAAGATTTAACCCGTTAGAAGGTTAATGAATGATTTCAAATAATGATTGTGAAACGGTACTACGTCTTCAACAATTAATTGCTGAAGAAGAAATGTTATGGTTAAAGCATTTTGATAGCTTGACAGATAAAGAAGCCGAAGTGTTAATCCTTGCCAAGAAAATGGGACAAATTACCAATAAAGATATTCGAGAGAATATTGGATTAGATACACTTCAAGCGAGTAGCATTTTACGAAAATTTTGTAAAAACAACTATTTACTAAAACATGGTAAAAGTAGTAACAGCTATTACCTTTTAAATAGTTGTTATACTGATAACTGCGACAGCCTAGCATGTAATGACCAAACTTTGGCAGGTGCAAGTACTGGAATTAATAAGCCGAGCTACCCTATTAACGCCACTAGTACTGGTCATAACGAGCAAAATAACGGCGGTAAGCAGGAAAATAACGGCGGTAACCAAGAAAATAACGGCGGTAACTCTCTACAAACCTTAAAAGAAATCGCCAAAATTATTACAAATTCTGAGCGAACCAAAGTCGAAATCATGTATCAAGTATTGTTACAAATGTGCGAAATAGAAGCATTATCTGCAGCAACGCTATCAGAAGTTTTGGATAGAAAGCCAAGAACATTAAGAGAGCATTTATCAAAATTGGTTGAAAAAGGCTATTTGGCTTACATTTATCCTGATTATGTTAAACATAAAAGCCAAGCCTATCGCACAACTGACAAAGGGCGAGTCTATCTAGAAACGCTAGATTATAACCCACAGCAAAACTTACTTATTTAATCCAAATAATTCATTCAAACTCTCAAGGACTTCCCCATGACCACACTAAAAATGCACACCCCAAACCTAGTCGATAGCAATATTGAGCGTCTTGCCGAGGTGTTCCCCAACTGTGTCACCGAGAAGCCAAAAACCGATGAGCAAGGCAAGGTTATCCGTGATATGAACGGTGAAGTAGTGCTTGAGCGGGGCATTGATTTTGAATTGCTCAAGCAAGAATTATCGCATTCGGTGATTGATGGGTCGCAAGAGCGTTATCGCCTTGACTGGGTGGGCAAGCGTGAGGCGATTGTGACGGCGAACAGTCCGATAGCCAAAACGTTACGCCCGTGCCGTGAGGAGAGTGTGGATTTTGAGACGACGGGCAATTTGTTTATTGAGGGGGATAATCTTGAGGCGTTGAAGCTATTGCAGGAGAGTTATCTTGGCAAGGTGAAGACGATTTATATTGACCCGCCGTACAATACGGGCAATGATTTTATTTATAACGATGATTTTGCGGCGGATACGGCTGAGTTTTTTGAGCGGTCGGGGCAGGTGGATGGCGATGGCAATCGGTTGGTGGCGAATACGGAGAGTAATGGGCGGTTTCATAGTGATTGGTTGTCGATGATGTATAGTCGGTTAAAATTGGCTAGGAACTTGTTGTCTGATGATGGCGTTATTTTTATTTCGATTGATGATAATGAGCAGGCTAATTTAAAAAAAATTTGTGATGAAGTTTTCGGTGTGAGTAATTTTATTTCACAAATAGTTATCGCTTCAAATTCAAGTAAAAACAATTCAAAGCAAGTTTCTATTACTCATGAATATGTTTTAATTTATGCAAAAATTAAATATGAAATTGATTTATGGCAAGCTAAAAAAAATTACATAGATGAATTTAAAAAAAGAGCAAATCATTTATTTAAAGAATTGAAAGACAATGAAGAAATTCGTGAGGAAATAAGAGCCTTAGTTAAATATCCAAAATTTTACGATTTTGACCATTACACCTATATTGACGAAAAAGGATTATTTCGGGCAAGTGATTTAACAGCACCAAATAGTAAAAATTTCTCTGACATCATTCATCCAATAACAAATCAACCTTGTAAAATGGGGAGAAGAGGTTGGGGTTTTTCAAATGAAAGTATTCAAGATTTAATAGAAAAAAATTTAATTTTATTTGGGCAAGATGAAAATACAGTTCCACAGTTAAAAAATTATTTACATGAAAATGAATTTTCAACACCAAAATCAATTTTATTTTTTGATTCTCAAGCATCTACAAAATGGATAAAAGATAATGAATTGCATTTTACATTTCCAAAATCAATATCGTTGATAAAGTATTTACTGGAGATGACGCAAATAAATGACGGTATTATCTTAGACTTTTTCGCAGGGTCATCGACGACTGCCCATGCCGTGATGCAACTTAACGCCGAAGACGGGGGCAACCGCAAATTTATCATGGTACAAATCCCAGAGGCAACAGATTCAAAATCCGAAGCCCATAAAGCAGGCTATCCTACCATCGCCGAAATATCCAAAGAACGCATCCGCCGAGCAGGCGCAAAAATCAAAACCGACAATGCCGACAAAGACCTAAACCATCTTGACACAGGCTTTCGAGTCCTAAAAATCGACACCAGCAACATGAACGACATCTACTACCGCCCCCAAGACTACAACCAAGACCTACTCGCCACACTCGAAAACAACATCAAAGAAGACCGCAGCGACGAAGACTTACTATTCCAATTCATGCTAGACACCGGCGTGCCGTTATCCTTGCCCATTGAACGCACCGAGCTCTCTAGCAAATCAGGCGGACACACCATCTACCAAGTGGGCGGTAACTCACTGATTGCCAGCCTAGACTACATCGACGCAAATATGGTCAATGACATTGCCGCACTCAATCCACTCAAATTCATCACCAGCGAACGCGCCATCGCCACCGACAGCGACAAAACCAACATCAAAGAACGCTTTAAACAACTATCACCGCATACCGATGTACGCTTTATCTAAGGGAAAAAGGAGAAAAACATGAAAATCACCTTTAAACCCTTAACCTACCAACTCGATGCCGTGCAAGCCGTCGTCGATGTGTTCCGTGGACAACAGCAGCTTATCGGGCAAACCCGCTATACACTCGATAGGGGCATACAGCCAACCCCCAAACGCGTGACACAACAGGCAGGGCTAGATTTTGGCGAAACTGATATATTGCAAAATTCTGCCTTACAAACCTATGATATGTTAGACGATGAAAATATCGGCTTTGCCAATACGCCGTTATTTGACTTGAATGAAATTCTTAAAAACATCCAAACGGTGCAAGCCAATAGACAATTACCAAAATCCACCGAGCTTGTCACAGCTGACAACAAAAAAGGCGACAGCCTGACCCAAAGCCCGCTCAATCTCAACATCGAAATGGAAACAGGTACAGGCAAAACCTACACCTATTTACGCACCATATTTGAGATGAACAAACAATACGGCTGGTCAAAATTTATTATCGTCGTGCCCAGTATCGCCATTCGGGAAGGCGTGAACAAAAGCATTAGCATGATGGCGGATGACCTACTGGCAGAATATGGCAAAAAACCAAGAGCCTTTATCTACGACTCCAAAGCCTTGCACCACCTAGAGAGCTTTAGCTCAGATGGCGGTATCAATATCATGATTATTAATGTGCAAGCCTTTAACACCATCAAAGAAGGGGCGAACAACGAAGCATCACGCAAAATCTACGCCAGCCTAGACGAATTCGGCTCTCGCCGTCCCATTGACGTGATACGCCGTAACCGTCCTATTATTATCCTAGATGAACCGCAAAAAATGGGCGCGGACAAGACCTTACAAAGCCTTGCCAATTTTAACCCGTTATTTATCCTACGCTATTCCGCCACCCACAAGCGTGACTATAACCTAGTGTATCGCCTTGACGCACTGGATGCCTATAACCAAAAACTGGTCAAAAAAATCACCGTTAAAGGCATTGAAGTCAAAGGCTTGACGGGCACAAATGGCTATCTGTACTTACAAGACGTGGTTGTCTCAAGCAAAGCGCCCGTTGCACGGCTAGAGCTAGAAATCAAATCAACCAAAGGCGAGTTTCGACGTGAAATCCGGAATATTGCAAAAGGCGATGACTTGTTTGTAGTATCCAAAGAAGCCGAACAATACAAAGACCGCTATACCGTCACCCAAGTCACCGCCGATAGTATCGAATTTGCCAATGGTATTGTGCTACACGTTGGGCAGGGCAACAGTAATAAAGGCGATGGGGATGACAAAGACTTACGCCGTATCCAAATCCGAGAAACCATCCGCTCACATTTGGACATCGAACAGCGGTTATTTCACAAAGGCATCAAAGTTTTAAGTTTATTCTTTATTGACGAAGTCGCCAAATACCGCCAGTACGACATGGACGGCAATGCGGTGAATGGCGAATATGCTGATATCTTCGAACAGACTTACAGCGAAGAAGTAGGCAAACGCATTGATTTAAACCTAACAAATGACCCATACCAGGACTATCTTAAAACCATCACTGCTCAAGGTACGCATAACGGCTATTTTAGCCTTGATAAAAAACGCCACATGGTCGATCCCAATGTCAAAAGCGTTAAAGACGAAGAACTGGGCGAAAAAGTGCTGGTCGCTGATGATATCGATGCCTATGATTTGATTTTGAAGGATAAAGAATCCTTGCTTGCCTTCCCCGAACGGCTCGATAGTGACGAACAAATCGCTCGTAAAAATGTGCGTTTTATCTTTTCGCATTCTGCCTTGCGTGAAGGCTGGGACAACCCCAATGTCTTTGTCATCTGTACGCTTAAGCACTCGGACAACGTCATCTCTCGCCGTCAAGAAGTAGGGCGGGGATTACGTCTAGCCGTGGATAAACATGGCACACGCATGGACAGTGGCTATCTACCACTCGGTGAAGTACATCGGCTGAATAACCTAACCGTGATTACCAATGAAAGCTATGTTGAATTTGTCGGTAATCTACAAAAAGAAATGCTCGAAAATCTTGCAACTCGCCCAAGCAAAGCCAATCCGCAATACTTTACAGGTAAAACATTGGTAAGTGAGCTTGGCGGGCAAATGGTCATTGATGCCGATACAGCCAATGAAATTTTCTTCTATTTACGTTCGCATGGTTACACGGATAAAGCAGGTAATCTGTCAGAAAGCTATCATCAAGATAAAGAAAACGGCAAATTGCCAGAATTACCAGAAGAATTAAAACCATTTGAAAATTCCGTTCATAAGTTAATTGGCAGCGTTGTTAATCCCAACGCCTTTGATAGCATGTTTAACAACGGTAATAAACCCAAAAATACCATCAATCCAGACAATCTAAACCGTAAAGAATTCCAAGCCCTATGGCGACGCATCAACCAAAAATCGATTTATCAAATCCAGCTTGATAGCGAAAAATTAATTGCTGGGAGTATCAGCGAAATTGATAAAGTTAGCCGTGAGCGTAATAACAACTTTGTCCAGTCACTCACCTATACCGTCAAAACATCTGAGCAAAAAGATAGTCTAGATTACGACACACTCAGACAAGGTGACAGCTTTGGGCAAGTGCAGTCAAACCGTGAGCAATACAGTGTGAATGTACAAACGCCGATTCGCTATGACCTTATCGGGCAAGTGGCAAGCCGTACCAATCTGACCCGTGGCACCGTCGTTGCTGTATTGAGTAAAATAAACTCAGCGGTCTTTTCACAGTTTAAACATAACCCAGAAGCCTTTATCAGCGAAGTCAGCCGTATCATCAACGAGCAACAGGCCAAACTGATCGTGCAAAATATCGCGTATGAATTGACATCTGAGCGGTATGACAGTAACGATATCTTTGTGAGTAATATTCCGTTGTCAGATACCGCCATTAAAGCCAATCGTCATGTCTGGGAGTATGTGGAAACAGACTCGGATGTTGAACGCAAATTCTTGGCAGAGCTAGAACAGCACATCAATGAAGTCGTAGTGTATGCCAAACTGCCCAAAAACTTTGTCATCCCCACGCCATTTGGCGGTTATAACCCTGACTGGGCGATTGCCTTTAATCAAGACAAGGTGCGTCATGTCTATTTTGTCGCAGAGACCAAAGGCTCTACCAGCGAAATAGACTTGAGAGAGACCGAAAAACAAAAAATCGCCAGTGCCAAAGCGTTTTTTGCCAAACTGCAACAGACACAAGGTAACAATGGCGAACTTGAACAAGTGGATACCTTGGCGGCAGTTGAAAAAATGCCAGTTAGCTATGAAGTAGTTAATAGCTTTGACAGCTTAATGCAAATCGTAGGGATGAAATAGACAGAGGGCGTATCGCATAAGCCCAAACAACATAGACTAAAAAAGGCATCATCATGAGCTTTATGGCAAAATCGGCAAATTACCAACGTCACTTTCGAGAGTCGGCTGCATGGCGACTACTGCGAGCCGATAATGCCCCATTTATTTTAGCTTTTATTGCTACTGCTTTTGAGACCGACAATGAAATTAGTTATGGGCAAGCTAGAATATTGCTCGATAATGCTTTGGATGAAGCACGGCTTGATGGCAGTTGGCAAACCGAATCTAACGCAATGACCTATCTGAATGATTGGATAAAAAAAGGTTGGCTTAGAGAAATGGATAACCGCCTGACAGTCACTGACGCTACTGATAGGGTATTACGGTTTTGCCAAAGTTTTGATGAGCGGATTATCAGTACATCTGCATCGCATCTGCGGATTGTCCAAGAGTCGGTTCGAGATTTGGCGGTGATGATGAGTGAAAATACGGCCGAGCGTATCGCTATTTTAGAGAAACAAAAAGCCCAGTTAGAAAGCCAAATCAATGACTTAAATGTAGGTAAAATGGTCTATCTCAATGACTATGAGAAAAAGGAACGAATTCGAGAAATTTATAACCTTGCTTACAGTTTAACAGGGGATTTTCGGCTACTTGAAGAAGAAATCCGCAAAATGGATAAGACCTTACGCGTACAAATGATTGATGATAACTTGAGTAAAGGCGAGTTACTGCAAAAAGTATTTGAACAAGAAGACTTACTTGCCAAAACTGATGCGGGTAGTGCATTTGATGGATTTTTTCATTTGTTATCCGATGACAATCGCTTAACCGAGTTTACCGAGCAGATGCGAAGTGTGCTCAAAACCACTGATAAAAACCAACTTGCCCCACATCACCACCAGTTTTTGAGCACCATTATTTCAGAGCTAACACGAGAAAGTGATAGAGTATTTCGTATCAGACGACGTACTGAAGAACAGTTAAAGTCTTACATTGAAAGTGGCGCAATGAGCGAGAATCATGCAGTTGATAGGCTAATTAGTCAACTTGAAAAACGGGCAATTGCCTTTAAAGACACGCCAAAAATTATTGATAAAGACCTGAATCTAACAATTAAAGTCGGCAAAATGCCGTATTCATCGCCTGATAGTATACGGCTCAGAATTGCTGAAGAAAAACTTGATTTAAGCGACATTCAAGAGCATGAAAACAATCACACCCTAAGCCAAAAAACGTTAGAAAATTTAGAAACCGTCCAGGTCGTTGAAGTCGCCAAAAAAATCTATTACACCTTAGATCAATACGGTGCGATGAGCATAGCGAGTATCAATAACTATATGCCAATTCAAGCAGGACTTGAGGAATTGGTCGCGTTCATCCGTATTGCAAAAGCTGTCAAAGCCACCGACATCGGACAAACAGAGTTGATTTTGGTCAATGATAAATTTGGTAATCAGCTACAAGCAACTATACCTAAGCTAATTTTGACAACTGAGCATTTCCCTCAAGATTTTATCGATAATCCGATGGCGTTAGCGTTATAAAAATCTCTTACAGCGAATAAATCTGGAAAAATAATGACAAACAGCTTTTTTAACATGGTAACTAGCACCGATAATTCGACCTGTTTTGACACCCAACAGCAAAATGATTCAAAGGCTTCGAGAGTATTAAGCCAAAATATTGATCATGGTAGCGATAGGCAAAAACTGAACACACAAAAGATGGATGAAAATGGGTCATTCGATGCGCGATCAGATGCTCAATCGACCGCTATTACTGAGAGTGACATGCCAGCTGACGCACGCCGAGCGTTGATTTATTTATCTCAGCAAGGCGTGATACTGCACAGTGCCAAACCGCAATTATTTGACAATATTGTGCGTCATCAAACCAGTATTCGCCGTCATTTATCCGAGATCTATTGTAGCTTAATTATTGATGAACATAGCGGGGTTGCTTTCGTAGCGAGAGCGGATTTTGTCGCAGAAAACCATGAACAGCTTACAGGGCTAGATAATTTCGAAAATGACACCGAGCAAGCTGAACTGGATGGCGAAGATATTACGTCCATGATTCAAAAACGTACGCTCAACGTATATGACACGCTTTTATTGCTCAATTTGCGTAAGTACTATCAAGAACGCCAAAACTTGGGCGAGACTGAAATCATCATCGATATCGAAAAACTAGAAAGTTTAATGTCGCCATTTTTGCCACTCACCGACCACGGTTCAAAAGATAAGAAAAAACTCTCAGCGAGACTGGAGCATTTTGCTAAAAATCATAAATTGGTTACTCTCAAACGGGGCAACGTTGAACGCTATGAGATCACACCTATGATACGTTATATCGTCAATGCAAGCCTATTACAAGCCATGCTCAATGAATACATCGCATTGCTTGGTGAGATGCCAGACAAGTATGACGATAAAGAACACAATCTAGAACAGTCGAGCAATGCTGTCACTAATCAAGTGAAAAATGACACAGTAGTAGAACTTAACTTGCCAACAAAAAATACAGCAGGGGACACGCAACTATTCGGACAGCAGGACAGCCTATTTTAATATTAACACAGCACTAGAAATAAATCTTATAAGTAAAAAGAGATATGTCATGGAAGCCACGCTACTTAATCAATCCGATAACGGACAAATAAAACTACGAGAAATTTCGCTATTTAATTGGGGCTCCTTTGCAGACCTGCATACTGCTCATATCGACCCAAATGGCACATTGATTACAGGAGATAACGGTGCAGGAAAATCCACGCTGGTTGATGGACTAATGGCTCTACTAATGCCACCTAGTAGAGCCAATTTCAACATCGCCGCCGCTCAAAACGACAAGGCAGATCGTACCATTCTATCTTATATGCGTGGTAGTTATGGTCAAGAACATGATGGGACAACCACCGCCACCAAATCCAAACGCAGTCAAAAAGTCGTCACAGGCTTACGAGCTTATTATCGCCAAGATAATGGTAATGATATTACTCTAATAGCGCTATTTTGGGCAGATAGCACAGCGACCAGTGCCAGTGATATCAAACGCCTGTATTTGGTTGCCAATCGCGATGTAAAGCTAAAAACGGTACTGGCAGAGTTTGATGAGAAATATGACCGCACGTTTAAAACATGGCTGGAGAGTCAGCATATCAAGCATATGACAACCTTTGATGAGTATCAAAAACTGTATCAAGAAGTTTTGCACTTAAACAACAAAAATGCCCCAGCTTTGCTTTCTCGAGCATTAGGGCTTAAAAAAATCGATAACTTAACCGACCTTATCCGTACCCTTGTACTTGAGCCGAGTAACTTACGAGAAGATGCTCAAGCTATTGTCAAAGAGTTTCAAGATTTAAAGAAAGAACACGATATATTAGTCGATGCCCAAGAACAAGTTCAACGGCTTGAACAACTACCGATACTCGCCAAAAGAATGGAAGAAGCCAAACAGCAACTTAGCGAACTTGAAGTTTTAAAAGACGCTATTCCCATTTATCTTGCCAAAATCGAACAACACGCCCTTGCAAAAGAGCTTGCAGTGCTAGAAACGGATTATCGAACTATTGAAACTGCCATTCTTGATAAACAAACACAACTTGAGCAAACCAGACAAACTGCCGAAACTTACCGTGATGAATACATGAAACTTGGCGGTAATCGCATTGAATCGTTACAAAAAGATATTAACTATACCCAAGATGGATTACGCCGTACTAGCAAAAATGCGTCTGCCTATCAACAGCTTTGTGAAGTTTTGGATATCACAACAAACTTAACGCGAACCACCTTTATACAACATCAACAGCAAGCAACTAATAATCAAGCGATTTTAGGCGAGCAATACACCACTGCACAAAATAACTTTGGTTTAGCAACAGGTAAATTTAGTCAAACGCAACAAGATCTATGCAGTGTAGAAAGTGAAATAGAGCAAATTCGACAACGCCCAGACTCCAATATTCCATTACGTTTACAACATTGGCGAGATGCCCTTTGCCAAGAATTAAATCTATCACAAAATACCAAATTTATCGGTGAAATGTTGGATATTGAGGATAGCCAAACCGCTTGGCAAGGGGCAATCGAGCGCGCTTTAGGGGGTCTCAAAACAACTTTACTTGTGAGTAAACAGGATTATCCAGCTGTCACTAGCTACATCAACACGCAACGGCACACTGGGTTACATTTACGAGTGCAAGTGGTTGAGAATACCAGCGCCACAGCGACTGAATTTTCAGCGAATGGGTTTTTGCGAAAACTTAAATGGCGAGAACATCCTTACCGTGATTGGCTTAAGGGGTTTTTAAAAAAATATGATTTAACCTGTGTCGATGATAGCGAGCAACTGGATAATACACCTTTTTCTATGACGATTACAGGATTGATTCATCGAGAATGGGGGCGTTTTGAGAAAAAAGATACGCATAAAATCGATGACAGACGTGAATGGCAATTGGGCTTTAATAACCAATCCTTATTAAACTCACTGCTTTCTCAACAACAAACGTTCAAAACTCAACTTGTCGAACAAGGAAAAATACTCGCACAAGCTCGCCAAGCCATGACCAACATAGAAATATTAAAAAATCGTTGGCACAAATTACTTGAAACCAACTGGGATGATATCAATGCACCGTTTTGGCAAACCCAACTCGATTACCAACAGCAAGAACTTGCCACGCTTGAAAATGCCCAAGGCGATATTGCCAAAGCAAAACAACTATATCAACAAGCTGAACAAAATCTTAACGAGTTACAAAGCCAGCTAATTAAACTTAATCGCAAAGAAGGGGCGAAATCTCAAGAATTAAAAAGCCATCAGCTTAAAATCACCCAAAACGATATCTTAGCCAACCACCCGATGAGCGAAGCCATCATAGAGCAACTGGATAAAAAATTTAAACAACTCGCTCACAATGCCGATGTATTAAAAACTCGCCTTAATGAAGACATTGAAAGTGCTAGTAATCGTATCAGTCGAGACAGTAAGTCAGCGATTGGTATTATGGGTAATTTTAAAGGCAATGAAAAATGGCAACCTATCACGTCAGATTGGTCAGCAACTGAGCAAGGTATGCCAGATTTTCTGGCCCATTATGACCATCTAATACAAGAAGGGCTTGCAAAACTTACGACAAAATTTAAAAGCCGTATGAATAATAATCTCACCCAATCGTTGGCGAACTTTAAGACCAAAATGAATAGTGAGTTAGAACAAATCAAACAAGGTATTGAGCAAGTCAATCTGGTACTTCAAAAAACCGAATTTCGCCAAGGTACATTTTTACGCCTAAAAATCAAGCCAGAACGCATTGTCAATGTAGTCGAATTTAATAAACAGCTTGCCATGCTCATGGAACTCATGACCACAGAAGAACATGAAAAACGCTTTAAGCTGCTTAGTGATATCAACGCGGTACTTGATAAAGCCGCTAATGGCACTACAGCAAGCAACCTTGAAAGCTTAAGACTGCTTGACCCACGTTACCAAATGAGTTTTAATGCTGAAGAGTTTAAAATAGATTCTGAAACAGGTGATGATATCGTGATAGATATATTAAGCTCATCAAGCGGTAAATCAGGGGGAGAAAAAGAATCGTTCGCAGGTATTATTGTTGCTGCAAGTCTTGCCTATGTACTTACGCCAACAGGAGGCGATAAGCCGATTTACAGTACTGTATTTTTAGATGAAGCTTTCTCCAACACCCAGGAATCGGTCAGTCGCCGTGTGCTGAAAGTATTTAAAGAACTCAATATCCATATCAACTTAATAACCCCTTACAAAAACCTTAACCTAGCCCGTGAAGCTGCCAATAGCCTGATTATCTGTGAGCGCAACATCAATGACCATGAAAGCAGGCTTACCGAAGTGACTTGGCAAGACTACGATAAACAAAAAGCGCAACAGCAAACAAGTCATCTGAATGAACAGCTAGCTGAAATGAACATTCAAATTACCCATGTTGAAACATAGGAACATGGTATGAATCAAATTCAAACTACGTGGGGCAAGCTGCCTAATGATGTTCTCAAAGAACTTAATCAGCGTTACTGGCAGAATTTAGGCAGATTTAAACAACTGCTAAACCATGAGATCTCCCAGGAAAATGCTATTGAAATAACACTTAAACCCCCAAGTTCTGGTAAAGTAGCCGCTCAAAACACGCTACATTTTCAAGCTTTTGTTAAAGCGTGGCAGATTTTCGAAACTCAGCATCCAAATAGCCATATCCAATTAGAAACTAAAAATTTAGGTTTTCTTGGTGAGCAATCTATTCCAGTAAAGTTAATTATCCATGACCTTAATACGCTTGCTGAAATTTTGGGCAAAGTGGCGATTGAACGCCTTGATAGTTTGCAATTTAAATTTAAAAGTCTAGTTCAACTTAGCCCAAATCCAGACACACAAAAAAGGATTTTTGATAGTTTAATTAATCACTTAGATATGATTGAACGTTTATCTAATGAACAAATTGCCAATCTAGTCATCTTGATTCCACAACTATATGAAGGTATGGGTAAAGGTAATTACCTTAGAGCGGTAAACGTCGCAGGTATTGACACTAAGTTTATAGAAAATAATTTTAGAACAATTGAGATTCTAGTGCAAAGCCTGCACCAAACCGACAAAGCTATTGCTTTAGATACCATTGATGAAAACAACCAGCTTGAATTATTAGATTGGCTCGGCTGTGAAAGTAAACCAAAAGATTGGCTATTTATCCGACCACTATGCGATGCATCAAAATTGGCTTTGGCGAATTTACCTATTTTAAAACTATCTTCTCAAACGTTATTAAACTTCGAATTACCTGCAGATAATATCTTAATCATCGAAAACGAAACACCTTGTTTTATGCTACCAAATTTAGCCAATACGATTGCTGTCGCTGGCGGTGGAAAGAACCTAACATGGTTAAAAGCACAATGGCTGAAGCATAAAAAAGTGGGCTATTGGGGTGATATTGACTCAGAAGGGCTAGCAATGCTCTCTTATGCCCGTAAATGCTGTGCTCATGTTGAGTCATTAATGATGGATAAACATACGCTAGGAAGCCATGATCATAAACGCGTTGCCGAGCCTGTTTTTAATCAAGTAGCACCCAAATTTTTAACCATTGACGAAGCCGAGTTGTTTGCGTTTATTCAGCAGCAAGATATTGACAAGCGACGACTTGAGCAGGAGTTTATCCATCAAGATGTTATTTTACAGGTATTAAAAAACTGGGTTCTTGGGTTAAAAATCTAATTTATTCATTATAGCAGTGGCATAAAGCTAATACGTTTTTTCAAACCCCGCCCTCACCAAATACGGCATATACTCCCCAATTTGGTACTGGTTTGAAAAGTATGCTGAGGTGTAAATAAAAAAGACAGCTTGAGAAAAAGATGCTAATTTGAGGTTATGAAGACACAAATTACAATCAGATGCCCAAGCTGTCTTGGCTTTAGTATAAAGAAAAACGGCTGGAAAATCTATGGCAAGCAGAACTACCAATGCAAAGACTGTCATCGACAATTCATTCATGAGACGGAGCTAAGTTACCAAGGCTGTAAAAGCGATATTGATGACAAGATACGTTTAATGTTAGTACGAGGCTGTAGCATTGCTGACATTGTTGTCATCGAGAAAGTCAGCAAGTACAAGGTATTAAGCGTTTTGGTCAATTCCAGTTATGAGATAAAACCTAAACGACGCTATTACCGAAAACTGCAAGTGGATGAGTTTTGGACATATGTGGGGCATAAGAAAAACAAGGTATGGCTTGTTTACGCCTATGACCCAGAAACAAGTGAGATTGTCGCTTTCATATGGGGCAAACGCAACTTAAAGACAGCCAAACAGCTACGAGCCAAGCTTGATGAATTAGGTGTTGATTTTGGCTATGTCTGCTGTGATAACTGGGATAGCTTTTTAACCGCCTTTGATTTTGATTTTAAAAAGGTGGGTAAATACCATACGGTTGATATTGAAGGGAACAACAATCGTTTTAGGCAAAGGCTTAGGCGAGTCTTTCGAAAGACAAGCTGTTTTTCGAAAAAGCTAGCAAATCATTTTAAAGCGTTTGATTTACTGTTCCACTATGTCAATTATGGCTGGGTCTAGGAAGCATACTTTTTATACCACAGCCAAAAAACGTATTGAATCACGGACTATATCGAATAAAGAAACCTAGAATATATTTTTCCAACTTTACGGTTATAATCAGATTAACCTTCTTACTCGACTCGTGATATGACCAGACTCTCCACTACGATTTGTGCGATGACCTTTCAAGGCAATGCCAGCAACCGCTTGCAGCAAGATGCATTTTTCTTTGTCGATGATTATTACCAAGAAGCGATTGGTATCACACCTGTGCATCGATGTGATGACGCCTTTTGTGTTGCGGTATCCGATGGTGTAGCAGAATCTAATCTATCGCAATATGCTAGCCTTAAGACAGTTAAAACAGTCAAACAACTGTGGCAAAACTATTTAGACAATTCAAATCAATCGGCTGTCATGGATATCTCAAAGATTTATGAAAAAGTCGCAACCCTACCAAAACGCTTTTATGGCGCGTCCGCGACGCTTGCCCTAGTCTATCGACCACTTGCTAAAGCCAGTGAAACCAATCCGCCCATCGTTATCAAACACATCGGTGACAGTAGAGTTTATTATTTTTCAGCTGCCACAAAAACTTGGCACTGTATCACCAGTGACCATAATCTAATCAATCAATTGATTGATGAAAAAGCGGAAAATGAAAATCGCCAAGCCGACTTTGGCGAATATAACCAAGACGGTATGGCAAGTCCTATGTATGCATTAACCGATTGTTTGATTGCCGATAGTGACTTAGACAACAATCCAATGCCTACTTTTGACAGTCAAACGTTAAAGGTCTCATCAGATGATTGCTTAGTGGTATGTACCGATGGCGTACATGACTTAGTGCCTTGCGATAAATGGCAAAGTATCGATAAGCATACCGATTTGCAAGCATGGCTTAAACAGTTACGTAAGCAGATTTATGCCTCTGAAGGTCGTGCGTATGATAACGCAACAGCAATTTTAGTAAGGTTTGATGAGCATTAAAGAAAAAAGGCGTGTGTGAAATGGAAAATAATTCATCAGTACTTGATAGTGACATTGTAAAAGTCGATAAATATGAACCACATAAAATTGCCAATGGCAAAAATGAAGTCACTTTTTTTGTGGCGAGTGATGAGGTTGATTTGGCAGATTTGCAACGCTATCGGATACAGGCGCAAACGGATTATTTGATTGCGATTAATGGCACTGGTAAAGATTATGATTGCCTAAAACTTGCGGATAATGTCATCTTGTGTTCACTAAATGAAGTGCCTTTAGTTATGCAAGCATTTCAACGACTACATAGCGGTAGTGGCATCATTGGTATGAGTTGGGACGAAGTAAAATGGGCAATTTCTGGTAACAAAAATATTGAATTTTTACATGGTGTAGCAGGTGGTGAAAATTGCGTGGCTTTAGCATGTGAACAGTTTATCTCAAAACTACAGAGACTATCATCCAACTATCCGATTAAAAACGTGATGATTAATATGTTTGCGGATATTAGTTTTGGTTGTGAGCAGCAAGATTTTATTATCCAACAAATAGATAAAAATTTAATGGTTAATGATGCGACTACATTTTATCAGTTAAGTTTCTTTCATGAGTTTGATTACTGGAAAAAAGGTGAGCAGGGTTGTTGTATCTGTATGTTTTTGGTTTATGCCGATAAAGAAGATGATATTGAGCCAGTTATTATAGAAGACGATATACCGATGAAAACCACTAATCCAACTCAAAGAGCAGGCAACTCAATTAAATAGTATCTCAGACGACAACAGCAAAGGAATAAAAATGGATAATACAACCAAGTTAACCCATTTTGCCGAACACCTTAAACAAGCTGATGGTTTACTCATCACTGCAGGCGCAGGGATGGGGGTCGATTCAGGTTTGCCTGACTTTCGAGGTGCCCAAGGATTTTGGAAAGCCTATCCACCGCTAAAGCACCTTGGTAAAAGTTTTGTCGATATGGCAACGCCAGAACTGTTCCACGCCAATCCAAAATTGGCGTGGGGGTTTTATGGTTTGAGGCTCAATGCGTATCGAGCAGTCGAACCGCATCAAGGTTTTCATCTACTTAAAAAATGGTCAGAAACATTACCCAATCTTAAAAACGGCTCATTTGTGTTTACCAGTAATGTCGATGGTGAGTTCCAAAAGGTCGGATTTGACGATAATAAGGTTTTTGAATGTCATGGCTCAATTCATTGGTTGCAATGTTTGGATAATTGTACCCGTGATATTTGGTCAGCCGATAGCTTTGTGCCTGTTGTTGATGAATATCATTGTCAATTAATCAATGATTTTCCCTTTTGTCCGCACTGCGGCGGAATGGCGCGCCCCAATATCTTGATGTTTAGCGATTGGCATTGGCAATCGCAGATGCAAGACGAAAAAGAGCGGAAGTTAATGGCTTGGCTGAAGCAAGTTAACAAACTAGCCATTATTGAATTGGGGGCAGGGACAGCGGTGCCGAGCGTGCGAAATTTTAGTGAGCGATTAATTGGTTATCCAATTAATGAGTCGGTAAATTTATTGCGTGTTAATTTGCGAGAACCGCAAGTGCCTGATAATAGTAATTGTTTTGGGGTGAGTGTGGGGGCACTCGAGGGTTTAAATATGTTAAATGAAAAAATGTTTTTAACTTAAAAAGTATATTTGTAATTAATTAGCGACACACCCTAATTTGAAATAAGTCCTAATTAAAAGACTAAGGATTAAAAAATGTTATCAGCGGTTTTGCATGGTAAAAAACTAGGTACTGGCTTTGCCGGAACACGACTAAAAATTGGAGAGACACAAGGAGCAGAAGATGTTTTAACAGCAAGTGTATTTGAGCGTATCGCATATTTACCTGATGATGTGTTTATCCGTTTTATTCAAAACCTTTTTAATTTTAATAATCAAATAACAGCGAATCCTTTAAGTGAAATTACTTTTTGGGCAAGTTGGCAAAACCAAAGCGGTTGTAAAGTTGAGCCTGATGTTATTTTAAAATTTGGTGGTCGAACGGTTATTGTTGAAGCGAAAAGATATGATAACGTTCAACAACAATATGCTTATCAACTTGCTAATGAGATATCAACGGCTTATCTTGAAGGAATCACGAATCCAATTTTATTAACTGTGGGTGGTATGAGTGATTATAAACGACAAAATATTGATAATCTTAAAAAACAAATTGATAGTGCCTTGGAATCAAGTTTTGCCTATGAATTTTACGCTGTCAGTTGGCAACAACTATACTTAGCTTTAGAGTTTGCTATTGCTGAACACCAGTTAGAGCCTTTAGAACGCTTACTAAGCGATATTAGAGAAGCATACGCTTGGCATGGCATTCGACATCAGCCACGGCAATGGTTAGAAAATATTAATCGTGATAACTGTAATATTAACTTTGAAGCTATACCAAATTCCAAAATTGAGAAGAAATCTTGGAAAAATCCAAAACCAATTTACTTAACGCATGAAACTTTTCCATCATTTTTAGGATAACAAAATGAATAAAAATCAAATGTTAGAAGTTCTACAAGACGTACGTAAAGCCTATAGATTACTTGCTGATTATCAGCAACGTATCGTAGAATTACTTGATTTTACCAAGGATAAACTTGGGGCAGAACATTATTATCATGATTTACCTAATAACTATAGTCCACAATCAATTCATAAAATATACACTGATGAAAATGTGGGAAAACGCTTTCTACCTATGTTAGATATGCACCTACTATGGCACAAAACAAAATCTATTCCTGAAGGTGAAGAGTGGCAAAATCATTTGCAAAAAGACGACTTGGTGTTCGATATTATTGTCAAAAGTAATGAAACCGAAACATCAAGTACATTACATTTATATGTTTATCAATGTGTCAAATATACAAGAAAAAATAACTGGTATCGAGATGTGTGGTATAACAGTAATTATCCTAATTTTGGAGAAGTAGGCATATATAAAGATAATTCAGATTTAATTGAATATCGCATTTACGGCGAACGAATTGATTTAGCAGATTTATTCAATGAACAAGAAGCCAATAAAATCATTGAAGCATTTAAAAGCAGAACATCACACACATTAGGATGTAAAATCTGATTTATGCCTAAAACTTACGCCATTGGCGACATACACGGCTTTAACGAGCAACTTAACATCTTGCTATCCGCCCTAGATATCCAATCTGATGACATCCTTATCTTCTTAGGCGATGTCATCGATAGGGGAGCAGATAGTAAAGGCGTGCTTGATACTATCATGCAATATCAGATGCTTTGTCATGTTATTTTGATAAAGGGCAACCACGAAGAAATGATGCTAGGTGCAGTATACGAACGAGAATATCTCAAATACTGGCTAAAATTTGGCGGTATCGAAACCCTACAATCTTTTGGCGTAACCATTGATTTGCAAGGGCTACTGCAAATTCCTTATGTTTACTACAAACTGTTAAAAACGAGTCTGCCTTATTTCCAAACAGATGATTTTATCTTTACCCATGCCACACCCTTGCCACACCTACCAATGGATAAACAAACCGGTGACAGTTTACGCTGGCGATTTATTCCGCTCGATGGACAAGAAGATCACATCTCAGGCAAAACCATCATTTGCGGACATTCGGCACAAAAAAACGGTAAAGTTTACCATCAAAATGGCTTAATTTGTGTCGATACCTTTGCACATGGCGGTGGTTATCTGACAGCGATTGAAGTTAGTCAAATGAGGATTTATCAAGTCGATTTAAATGGCAATGTGCAACATTTTGATTTAGCCAAACTTTAGCATTTTAGGAAAAATAATGCCTAGTATCATGGAAAAAAACCGTGGCGAACGCTTAATTCTGCTATATCAAAATTTACCCAAAGGCGAGAAGAATGCCAAAACCTTAAGCGAGCTTCTAGCCATTTTTAACCCTATAGGCGAAAAAGCACAGAGCCGAGCCAAACTGCTAGAGCAAGACTTACTTTCCTTGTATTCACTGTTTGGCAGTAACTCAATTTGTCGTATTCCACCATGGGCAGAGGGTTCAGTAGCGGGCAAAACCCCAAAATACTACCTTCACCCCAACTTTACCTTAGACAGCTTTGACAACGAAAACCTATTCTTTTGGGAAATGCTCGATAAATTTACTGCCAACTATTTACCGAAAGATATTCACAACACCCTAACTGCCAAAATCGCCAACGTCAAAAATCATCAAAATCTGCAATATCAAATCAGTCAGCTTGGGCAATGGAAAAACCACCTATTTACGATACCAAGTTTATTGCAAGCGCCTAAATATGACGAGCATATTCTAAAAACTATTCATCAAGCGATCATCGATGGTAAAAGATTAAAAATAAGTTATCTAGCAAAATGGGCAAATGAGCCTGTTACACGGTGGGTTTATCCAAGGGGATTAATATTTATTGATAATATGATTTACCTAACTGCTTTTTACAAAGTAGAGGAAAGTATATCAACCCCTGAAAAAGTGTATTTAGATGCCAACCGAAATTACGCCATCATACGCATCCAATCCGTACAGATTTTAGAAGAACCAATACCAAGTTGGGTGCACGACTTAAGTTTGGAAGAATTAAGTCGAAAGGGCATGCTTGAAACCCATCTAACGCAGCGAGGAAAGCCAATTAAATTAAAGCTTAAAATTAATCATATGGCTGCCCAACATCTGACCGAGCGACCGCTATCAAACGATCAGACTTTAGAAAAAATGGATGAAAAAAACTTGTTACTTACAGCGACCGTGATGAATACCGTAAGGCTAGAGGATTGGCTGATCAGTATGTCGCATATGTCAGAAGTTATTGAGCCTGTTAAGCTTAGAGAAATTATTATTGATAGATTGACGGATGGATTAAATCAATATGATAAATAAAACTCTGAATAGATAGGCATCGATTAAATTTAATCTAGTGCTATATTGATATTGATTAGGAACTAAATTAGAACCAAATTACCGTTAGTCTTTCAAAATTAACATGCTGTTTTATGTCATTCAAGAATAGCAATTATAACTACCCAGTTTATCTGTAAAATCGACTAGTCATAGAAAATGTATACGAAAAACTATCAGAATATTTAACTAACTTACCTTATTATTTTGACAGACACTTTCACCCCAGTGTAACACTTGATTTAACCATAAAAAGGACTTTGACACGATGAACCAGCAAATAAAAAATCAGGATGACCTTAAAAAGTATGAACAAAATTTTCCTTTAAACCTGCCTAGCAGCACCTATCAGATGCTATGTGATAGCGAGGCTCAGTTTGGTGATAAAAAAGCCCTTACCTTTGTGTTAAATGCTACGCAGTATCAAAACAGCACCAGTTATAGCTATCAGGAACTATTGGGATATATACGTCAAACGGCCAATATGCTTTATTCATTGGGTGCGGATAAAGATACGGTCATTGGGATTTTATTGCCAAATTTACCCGAAACCCATTTTTGTATCTGGGGCAGTGAGGCAACGGGTATTATTTTTCCGATTAACCCATTGCTTGAACCTTCTGTGATTGCAGGCTTATTAACTGAAGTTACGCAGCCCTTTAAAAAAGCGCTATCATAACAAAAAAAGCAGTCAGCGAGAGTAAACAAATGAACAAAGACATGATAGAACTCTACAGCGACTACCTCATCGCAAGTTTTGGGCAAACCACCGCCACAGGACTTGCCAATCTACTACAAGGGAGCATCTACCATGACAGCATCACCCGCTTTCTAAACAGTGAAACACTCACCGCCAAAGAACAATGGCAACTGATTAAACCCATGCTAAGACAGCATGAAAATGCCACACCCAATGCCATCGGCTATCTCATCTTTGATGACACCATACAGCCCAAACCACACACAAGCGTCGACGACATCAACTGCTGGCACTACGACCACACTCAAAACAAAAATGTTAAAGGCATTAACCTGCTTAACTGTCTGTATCATCGCAAAGATATCGACATACCCTTAAGCTTTGACATCATCACCAAACCCAATGTCTTTACCGATGACAAAGGCAAGGTTAAACGTAAAAGTGATAAAACCAAAAATCAGCGACTGCTTGATATGTTTGATAGCGCAATCAAAAACCAAGTCAAATTCGACTATGTATTAGCCGATTCTTGGTTTTCAGCCAAAGCGACATTCAAACATATTCGTAAAGCTAACAAGCATTTCATCTTTGCGTTAAAGTCAAATCGCTTGGTGGCTTTAACCGCGGATGATAGAGAAAAAGGTAACTTTGTACGTATTGATGAATCTAATCTACCCGATAATACCCCTGTTCACGGCTTTTTAAATGACTATCATGATGAAGTCTTGTTATTACGCCGAGTCTTTACAAACAAGGACGATTCTACAGGGGTGTTATATCTGGTATGCTCAGATTTGCAATGCGACAAGGATAAATTTATCAACGGCTATCAAAAACGATGGCAGGTTGAAGTGTATCATAAGTCGTTAAAGCAAAATGCCAATTTGGGTAAGTCGCCTGCTCATAGCCAAAGGGCTCGGTTTAATCATATGTTTTTACCTATGTATGCGGTGTTTAAGCTTGAGTGTTTGAAAATCAAAACCAAGTTAAATCATTTCGCTTTGCGTACAAAGTTACTAATTTCTGCTAATCAGTCGGCTTTTGCCCAGCTTAAGGCTATTAGCGGTGCGTAACTTCAGTTATTAAATGAAGTCAAAGCCACGCTACTTATCACGCTTGCGCCATTACCCAATCAAGATAATAAGCCGCAGCTTTGGGACAAGGCGGTAGCGGTTGCCAAGCTTACCCCAAGTTTGCAGCATATCATTGGGGTGACGATGGCTCATCATTTCACCCATCAACTTAATATAACCTTGCCAGATGCAAGTAAAGAATTTGTACAGCAGTTACCAGAGACGGTCACCTATCATGACTTTTATGCTGGGATTGCAAGCCAGCCCAAAGATAGATTAATTAATCCCCGTACCATTGTCCCTGAGGATCTGTCTTCATTCTTTGGAACCGGTGGTACAACTGGCATGCCCAAAATCGCCATGCGTAATCATAAAAATGAAGTCGCCAATGTCTTACAGGCACGGGCGTTGTTTGGTGATGACATGCTAAATCAGGGCAATGTCGTGCTGTGCGGACTACCCCTATTTCACGTCAATGCCGTCATGGTTACAGGATTATTACCGTTATCGATGGGGGGTGAAATTTTGCTGGTTTCGCCAGAGGGCTATCGCGGCGATGGGGTGATGGGTAAGCATCCGACCAACCCCTATTGCATTTTCCAAACATGAGGCAGGAGCTCATC
>NZ_DAMBBC010000018.1:0-53948 GCF_032057165.1 Moraxella sp. CTOTU48717
AAGTCGCTCACTGCTCGTCATTGGGCAGTGCTTTAATTATTGGGTTTGGTATAATTATCAAAGTATAGAAGATGAAGATGATTTTAATGACAGGATTATTTCACTATTTGATAACCCCTTCAATATTTGGGAAGAATCATTCAAAAACCATCTTAGTGAGAATGATAGAATAATTCTCACTATAATTTTTTCACTAAATTTTATTAATCCCACACCATTAAGAATAGTAAAAGAGGTTTTTTTTGATGAATTTAAATCAACAAGTATGCTTGATTTTGACAGGTCAATTGAAACTCTAGAGAAGTGCTTTATTACTACAACATTGCTCTATTCAAAAGATAATTTAGAAAATCATATTATTTTGCATAATCCTTCAATTGGGGATTTTCTAATCAATTATTTTATAAAAGACAGTCAGTATTTAATCAATGTATTAGAAAAGGCAAAATATATTGAACAATTTCTTTTTGCCAATAAATACAAGAATACGAGTATAAAAAAATTTTTTGAACCAAAGATTGTTGGCTATATTATTAGAAGTTTAGAAAATGAAGAAATACCATTTTTTCTTTCAAAAGATATTGCCCATGTATGTGAAAGATTAACTTTAATACCAATATCAAATGATGCCTTGAATGAAGTTTTGTTAGCAATTCAACCTAGATTAAATGCTTACATTCAAAAAAAGAATACATTTACGGAAAGCGATATTAATGGAATATTTACCTGTTGGGGGAATCATTCTAAATTTCAAATAGAAGATGAAGACTTTATTGAATTGTTTAAAAAAATTTTAGCTAGTAAGTATGATTTAGGCATATTAGTAGCAATGCACAAGTTGAAATGCTTGAATGGAGAGTTATTTGAAGAAATAACTAATCTCTATAAAGTTTCAGAATTAGTAAGTGATGAGATTAATTGTTTAGTTGAGAATTCGTCAAGAGATAGTATAGAAGACGATATATCCTTTTTGCGTGAAATCAATGAAATTGAGCTTTATGGCTTAAATTTTGATGAAGATATTAAAACCCTTGAAGAACGTTTATCTGATTGGGAATGGGAAAATGAAAGTTTAGAAGATATAGAATACACAAAAGAGGATAATAACCAAAAAGATGAATTTAACATAGATGAATTATTTCAACGAATGATTGAAAAATGATTAAATAACAAACTACTTATAATAAGAATTAAGTTTGAATTTCCTTTTTTTATATTTTTTAATAGAGAGCAAAAATGACCAACGTTACCGAAACCAACCAAACCGAAAACCCCCAGCTATTAAACACCGAAATGCCTGATGTACCCACCAATATACCCACACCAGACCCCAGTTTGAATAGCCACCAATTAAATAGTCACCAACCGCAAAAAATCTACCTAAAAGACTACACGCCGCCTGTCTTTAGCGTCAATCACATTGACTTAAAAATTGAGTTGTTTGATGGCGCTGATAAAAAGCATGCAACCGTGACCGCCAATCTTGACATGACAAGAAACACGGCAGGCGATTTGGTGCTCTTTGGACGAGAATTACAAATTGAATCAATTAGCTTAAACGGCAAAACCTTAAGCAAAAGCGACTACCAACTAGACCAAGAAAGCCTAACGATTGTTAACGCGCCAGACACTTGTCAGATTACCACCGTCGTCACCATCGTGCCGCAAACCAATACCAGTCTTGAAGGTTTATACCAAGCAGGGGAAGGGGCGGACAAAATGTTCTGTACCCAGTGTGAGCCAGAAGGGTTTCGTAAAATTACCTTTTATCCAGACCGTCCCGATGTGCTTGCCACCTTCACCACACGCATTGAAGCCGATAAAGCTTACCCAACGCTGCTTGCCAATGGTAATTTAATCGACCAAGGCGAGCTTGCGGGCGACCGTCATTTTGCGGTGTGGCAAGACCCCACCAAAAAACCGAGTTATCTATTCGCTTGCGTGATTGCAGATTTGGACGTATTGACCGATCAGTATGTCACCAGTGAAGGGCGTGAGGTGCTGCTTGAGTTATACGCCAAGCATGAAAACATCGAGCAGTGCCATGTCGGCATGCAAGCGTTAAAAGACTCAATGAAATGGGATGAAGACAATTACGGACGGGCGTATGATCTTGACCGCTATATGATTGTGGCGGTTAGCCAGTTTAATATGGGCGCGATGGAAAACAAAGGATTAAATATCTTTAACACCGCTTGCGTCCTATCTAGCCCAGAGACCACCACCGATCGCCGCAACTTTAATGTCAAAGCGGTAATTGCCCATGAATACTTCCATAACTGGACGGGCAACCGTATCACCTGCCGTGACTGGTTTCAGCTGTGCCTAAAAGAAGGCTTTACCGTATTTCGTGACCAGTCTTTTTCCGAAAGTCTGCATTCCCCTGCGGTACAGCGGATTGATGATGTGGCAACATTGCGAGCGGCGCAGTTTCCTGAAGATGCCAGCCCATTGGCGCATCCACCACGCCCTGACCATTTTGTCGAGATTAATAATTTCTACACCGCCACAGTGTACGAGAAAGGCGCAGAAATCGTGCGCATGATTGCCAATACGCTTGGCAAAGAAAAATTCCGTCAAGGCACGGATGAATATTTCCGCCGTTACGATGGGCAAGCGGTGACGGTTGAAGACTTGTTATCTGCACTGAGCGTTGCAGATCCAAGTATTGAAAAATTTATTGATTGGTATACCCAGCCAGGTACGCCGACGTTATCAGGGCATTTTGAAAAAACAGCTGACAAGCTTATCTTGACGCTAAGCCAACACACGCGCCCAGTGGCAGGCTATCCTGCACCAAAACCTTTGCCGATTCCTATCAAAATGGCGATTTTTAACCGTGCCACTGGACAACTGGTAAAAGAAGATTTGGTGTTACTGCGCGATGACAGTCAAACGTTTAACTTTGACGGTTTGTTTACCACAGCGGATTTTGACCCTGTGGTGTCATTGCTTCGTGATTTTTCCGCGCCTGTTCAGCTTAATTTTGAGTATAGCAATGATGATTTGGCGTTTTTGATGCAGTATGAGACTAATGGCTTTAACCGTTGGCAAGCGGCACAGTTGTTGGTCAATCGTATTTTATTGCAAAATGCCGATACCGATGCCTATATCACGGCATTAAAAGCAAGTCTGCCAGCGCTATCAGAAACCGATCCCATGCTAGCGGCGCGGTTACTAGATATGCCAAGCGAGCGAGAGCTGGGCAGTGCGATTCAGACCGACTATGACCCTAGCCAAGTTCGTGCCCGTCATCAAGCGGTTAAAAAAGCCGTGGCGGTAGAGCTTAAAGACATTTGGCAAAGTGCGTATGCCAAACTGCCGATTACCACGTATGAAGATACAGCCGAAGCCATGGGCGTGCGGGCGTGGCGAAATGTGGTGCTGGATATGGCGTTATTGGCGGGCGTGAGTGATGCCAAACACTGGGCGATTACCCAATACCAACAAGCGTCTTGTATGACTGAGCGTTTAGGCGCGTTAAATGCGGCGGTGGCGCATGGTTTGCCCCAAAAAGCCGAATGGCTTGCCGATTTTTACCAACGCTTTCACCATGATGCATTGGTGATGGATTTATGGTTTGGTGTCCAAGCCAATGACAGTCAGGCGAGCGTTGCCGATATTTTTGCGTTAACGTCACATCAAGACTTTGATATCAATACCCCAAACCGTGTGCGGGCGGTGCTCGGCGGATTGCTTGCACAGCCTACCAAAATTTGGACACAGCAGGGCGTTGAGCAATATTTGAGCATGATGCAAGATTTGGATAAACGTAACCCACTGTTGGCGTCACGTTTGATTCAAGGTTTATCAAATTGGAATGCCTTGGTAGCAGACAAAAAGTCAATGGTTCACCAGGCTTTGATATTAAGCCAAGCTAATATGTCGTCCAAAAATGTGAAGGAAACTTTGCAAAGTATGCTCAATAATATTTAAAATGCAAGCTTAAACGCTGACAAGCCGTGTCAATAAGATCAAGGGGTAACGCAAAATGTCACAATCTGACCGACAACAGATTATATTTTGCTTTATCCTAGCGAGTACCGCGCTTGCGGTGGCGATGGGAATCGGGCGATTTGCTTTTACACCGATTTTGCCTTTGATGATACAAGAAGGCACGGTGCATCTTGCGCAAACGGCGTGGTTATCAAGTAGCAACTATATTGGCTATTTGGTCGGGGCGCTGTCACTGCTTAAAAGTAAGCGACATCCGCTTTTTGTCATATTAGGTCTCAGCTTGGTGACACTCACCACTTGGCTGGCTTCGCTAAGCAGCTTTGGCTGGTTACTGGTGTTACGTTTTTTGGCGGGTGTGGCAAGCGCTTGGGTGCTGGTATCTATCAGTGCGTTTGCAATCAATTGGTTAAAATCAAGACAGGTAGTCACTAGCGGCTTGATTTATACGGGTGTCGGTATCGGTATCACCCTCACAGGATTGATTTGTAGCTATTTTATTTTTCAATCAGCGACGGCGACTATCGCGGCCCAGTCATCATTCAGTCCATTATCGAGTCGATTATGGCAGTATCTAGGCGTGATTGCGCTGCTCGCCACCTTGGTTGTCACCTTTTTGCTGGCGAAAATCAACTCGCAGTTTGCCTCAACAGCTGCTGCCTCAATAGCCGTTGCCAAAGCCCACACTACCAAAGCCAGCCATACCAAAGCCACAAATACCAATCCTACCGCTAGCATAACACCGGCCAAGCTAAAATTAGCGAATGTATTAACCGCCTACGGTTTGTTTGGGTTTGGCTATATTTTACCTGCGACTTTTTTGCCACAAATCGCCAAGCAATGGTTATCAGGGCAAAGTTATTTGCTGATTTGGCCATTTTTTGGGTTGGCGGCGGCTTTGTCGGTGGTGTTATCGCAGGGGTTACAACGCCGTTATAACAACTTTTCTTTGCTCGGTGTTTGGCGAGTGTCACAAATCATCATGGCGGTTGGTACGTTATTGCCTGCGCTTTGGCAGTCGTTGGCAGGTTTGATGTTGTCAGCGCTGATGGTGGGCGGCACTTTTATGGTGGTGACGATGGCAGGGCTGCAAGTGGCAGCAAGCCAAGTCACGCACTACCCTAAATACAACTTAAGTGCGCTGATGACCGCAAGTTTTGCATTTGGGCAGCTTATCGGACCCTTAACCGCGCTAGTTGCAACAGGCAAAAATATTTGGCTTGCGTTGTTACCCGTCTCAGCTATTGTTTTGCTTATTGGGGTGGCGCTACTTTGGCGACCGTATCAACATCAACAATCATCAAATCATGTTTAAATCACTTCTAACGGGGCAACCATGAATAACCAAGCTACGAGTAATCAAACTGTGAGCAATCAAACCATTGAACTTTTACAAAATCATCGGGTGTATCGAGAATTTGACAGTAGCGCCACTGTGCCAGATTCGCAATTAAATGACATTATCAAATGCGCCCAGCAAGCGCCCAGTTGGCAAAACGGACAGCACTACAGCATTATCAACATCAGTGATAAGGCGTTACGTCAAAAAATCGTCGATTTGCAACCGCGCAACCCACAGATTGCCCAATGTAGCGTGTTTTTGGTATTTGTGATGGATGGTTATCGCTCTTATTTGAGCAGTGAAGCGTATGATGGCAGCTTTGAGGGGTTTAAGGATAGTGATACATTGATTACGCTCGCTACCGATACGGCATTAGCAGCACAAAATGCCACGGTAGCGGCAGAGAGTTTGGGTTATGCCACCTGTCCGATTGGCGGTTTGCGTATGATTGCCAATGACTTAATCGAACTGCTTCAGCTACCAAAATATACCTATCCAATTTTTGGCTTATGTATCGGTAAACCTAGCGTAGAAATGCGCCTAAAACCGCGTTTACCAAAATCTGCAGTGTATTTTGACAATCAGTATCAAGTTGACGCGTTACCACAAACGCTCGCCGATTATGAGCAAACCATTTTGGCGTTTAATGAAGCGCGTGAGCGTAAGCCATACCGTCAAAAATTTGCCGATTACTACAGTCAACCGTATGTCGCTGCTGCAGAAGATTGGCTCAAAGCGCAGGGTTTTTTGACAAAACAAAAATAACGTGTAAAATTCGCGCAGTTGACAGATGAGAGCAAAATTATGGCAAATTCGCAAAGACAACCAACCCATCAAAATACCGGCAATGATAGCGGCTGGTTCCCAAAATGGCAGCCTTACGATGGGCATTTAGATCATCATCCTGTGCGTATCCACGAGTATTTACCTGCTGATAAAAGTCTGTTACTTGGGCTGCAACATGCGTTTGCGATGTTTGGGGCAACTGTGCTTGCGCCGCTATTGATGGGATTTGATGCCAACCTTGCGATTTTGATGGCGGGGCTCAGTACGGTGCTGTTTTTCTTTTTGACGGGTGGGCGAGTACCCAGTTATTTAGGGTCAAGTTTTGCGTTTATCGCGCCCGTGATTACCGCGACGGCTTATACAGGTTCAGGCTTTAACGGTAATTTATCCGTGGCGCTTGGTGGTATTTTTGTCTGTGGTATTTTTTATGGCATGGTCGGATTACTGGTGATGAAAACAGGGGTTGGCTGGATTGAGAAACTCATGCCGCCTGTGGTAACCGGTGCGATTGTGATGATTATCGGGCTAAATTTGGCGCCAGTGACTATCAAAGGCGTGTCGGGGAACCAGTTTGATAGTTGGGTTGCGTTGATGACGGTGCTGTGTATCAGTGCGGTCGCTGTGTTTAGCCGCGGTATGCTACGTCGTTTGTTGCTACTGATTGGTTTGGTATTGGCATATATGGCATATTTTGTGCTCACCAATGTGCTTGGGTATGGCAAGCCGATTGATTTTACCCCAGTTGCCCAAGCAGCTTGGGTGGGATTACCCAATTTTTATCATCCGACGTTTGATATCAACGCAATAATTTTGATTGCCCCGGTTGCCTTTATTTTAATCGCCGAAAATTTAGGCCATATCAAAGCGGTAGAAGCCATGACAGGACAAGCGGTATCGCCCTATATGGGACGGGCTTTTTTCGCCGATGGTCTATGTACGGCGATGTCATCGAGCATGGGCGGTACAGGCGTGACAACCTATGCGGAAAATATCGGCGTGATGGCAGTGACCAAAGTATATTCGACCACGGTTTTTGTGGTGGCAGGCTTGATTGCTGTGCTACTGGGGCTATCACCAAAATTTGGCGCGCTTATCCATACTATCCCAGCGCCGTTATTGGGCGGTGCCTCCATCGTGGTTTTTGGGCTTATCACGGTAGCAGGGGTCAAAATTTGGCTGGATAATCACATCGATTTTAGCAAAAATGCTAATTTAATCATTGCTGCGGTGACCGTCATTATGGGTGCTGGGGATTTTAGCTTACATATTGGACAATTTAATTTGGGTGGTATCGGTACTGCGACAGTGGTCGCCATCGTGTTAAATTTACTGTTTAGCCGCAGTGAAAAAGCCAAATTGACGGTTTTAAAATAACTTAAAAAACGCGCTACTTTGGGTAGGGCGTTGTTGCTGGATAAGCTGTTTGATAAGTTGTTTGCCAAAAAGAATATGTCACCAAAAATGGACGAAAAAGGATGTCGCATGAGCGAAAACAATGTAGCAAAACCCAAGGGATTGAGCGCAACCAGTTATTTGTTTGTACCCGCCATCAATATTGAGCGGGTGGAAAAAGCCTTTGCCCGTGGCGCAGATACGGTGATAATTGACTTGGAAGATGCGGTCAGTGATAGTGTCAAAATGGAGTCGCGTGACAATGTGGTCAATTATCTAAGCGGCGCTGATGCCCAGCCTGTTTGGGTGCGTATCAATGCCGCAAGTAGCAACCACCAAGCAGGCGATATTGATTTGCTCAAATCTTTGCCAGCATCTGCAATGAACAACGTGATTGGGGTAGTGCTACCCAAAGTCGAGCACGCCATAGAGATTGACCGTGTCCGTCATGCGCTCGCCAAACCCATGATTGCCTTGATTGAGACACCCAAAGGCATGGCAAATATACCCGACATCGCCGCTGCGGCAGGATTGACTGCGCTCAGTTTTGGCTTTTTGGATATCTGTGAAAAATTGGGCGTGCGCGCAGACAGCGAGGCAGGGCAGATGGTTGCCAACCAAATCCGTTATCAGCTAAGCTTGCATAGTGCCATCAATGCGCTCACCCCACCGATTGAATGCGTATACCCGCCTTTTAATGACGATGACGGTTTAACCCAGCGGGTAAATGGGTGGCGCGATTTGGGTTTTTCAGGGATGCTGTGTATTCATCCAAACCAAGTCGCCATTGTCAATGCACTGGCTAGACCCAGCCAAGCACAGCTTGCCTTTGCCAAAAAAGTGGCTGACCATTATGCACAGACAGGGCTTGCGGCATTTGCCATGGATGGACAAATGGTCGATACTCCGGTGATTGTGCAAGCCCAAAAGCTGATTGAAAAATACCAACCCTAAGGCTAATCAAACCCTAACCCAACTTATAACAACACAAACCATAACAAGGCAAATCATAACAAGGTAAATTATGACAACACATAGTGAGCATAGCGACAGTAAACCCACCCTAGAGACGATACTCAATCATCGTTCAATTCGCAAATTCACCAATCAGCCAATAGATGCAGCGACGTTTGAGCAGCTTATCGAAGCGGGGATGGCAGGCTCATCATCGGGATTTTTGCAGTCAGCAAGCATCATTCGGGTGACAGATGCAACGCAGCGCTATGACATACGCCGTATTTGCGCCGATGCCCAGCAAGCCAAAGACGGAGAAAAATACGGTCATCCCTATGTGGAGCAGTGTGCCGAGCTGCTAATTTTTTGTATGGACAACCACCGCCACCAAACCCTTGTACCCAATGCGCAAATTGATTGGACTGAAGTCACCATTGTTGGGGCGGTTGATGCAGCCATTATGGCGCAAAATCTGCTACTAGCGGCTGAGAGCATGGGATTGGGTGGTGTGTATTTGGGCAGTATCCGCAATGATATCAGACGGATGGGCGACATACTCAAACTGCCACAAGGCGTGGTGCCGCTATTTGGCATGGCATTGGGTTATCCTGACCAAAATCCTGCCATGCGTCCACGTTTGCCAAAGGCATTGGTGGTTTCCACCAACCAATATCAACCCGCTGACAAATCCGCATTAGACCAGTATAACCAAACCGTTGCCGATTATTATACGACGCGTGGTCAAGCAGGGTCAGATTGGGTGCACACCATTGAAAGTTATTTGGATAAACCCGTCCGTCCCGAGGTGCTGCCTTATCTGAATCAACAAGGCTATGCCAAAAAATAACCCAAAGCTCAATCAACAAATTTATCTAAAAAAATTTATGTAAAAAAAATTCTGTAAAAAAAATTCTGTAAAAAAATTCTGATAAAAAAGGACGCCTAAGCGTCCTTTTTGATTTTTGATGAGCGAAAAAGTCTTATTTTAATAAATTTTTCAAGTTTTTGGCTTGCTCAGCTGCATTACCTGTATAAGTGGCAGGGGTCAAATCAGCCAAGCGTTGACGCTCATCTTCTGGCACCGCTGTCAGTTCATCGCCATTGACAAAGTTGACCATCATCTCACGTGTCATGGCTTGACCGCGGGTCAAGGCTTTTAGTTTCTCATAGGGTTTTTCAACATTGTAGCGACGCATCACGGTTTGGATTGGCTCCGCCAACACTTCTTGTGCAAGTTCTAGGTCTTCATTGAGACGATTGGCGTTAAGCTCTAATTTGCCAATACCTTTTAAGCAGGCGTCAAAGGCAATCAGACTTTGAGCAAAACCCACCCCCATATTGCGAAGGACTGTCGAGTCGGTCAAGTCGCGCTGCATACGAGAAATCGGCAATTTTTCACCCAAATGCGCGAGCATGGCATTGGCAATACCTAGATTACCTTCTGAGTTTTCAAAGTCAATTGGGTTGACTTTGTGTGGCATGGTGGATGAGCCCACTTCGCCATCTTTGAGCTTTTGTTTGAAATAACCCAAGGAGATATACGTCCATACATCGCGGTTAAAATCAATCAAAATGGTATTGTAACGGCGCAGCGCGTCAAACAATTCGGCGATATAGTCATGTGGCTCAATTTGGGTGGTATAGGGATTAAAGGTCAACCCAAGACTGGTAACAAAGTGTTCGGCATTTTTTGCCCAGTCAATTTGTGGATAAGCTGACAGGTGCGCGTTGTAGTTGCCCACTGCACCATTGATTTTACCTAGCAATTCTACGTTATTAAATTGCTTGAGTTGGCGATGCAGACGGTATGCCACATTTGCCATTTCTTTACCCAAAGTCGTTGGGCTTGCGGTTTGCCCATGCGTGCGTGACAGCATGGGTTGGTCGGCATGGATTTCTGCGAGCGCTGCAATCTCATCAATGATTTTTTGCATCGATTGCGCCAGTACGTCGCGACCCGATTTTAACATCAACGCGTGTGATAAGTTATTGATGTCTTCAGAGGTACAGGCAAAATGGATAAATTCACCCGCGTCTTTTAGCGCATCGATGTCGGCAATTTTTTCTTTTAAAAAGTATTCAACGGCTTTGACATCATGGTTGGTGGTGCGTTCGATGTCTTTGATACGCATCGCGTCTGCTTCGCTAAAATTGGCTACAATCGCGTCCAAGCGCTCATTGGTCGCTGCCGAAAAAGGCTGAATTTCATGAATATCTGCATGATTGGCAAGGGTCTGCAACCAGCGCACTTCCACCGTCACACGGGCATGAATCAAGCCAAATTCTGACAGGTAAGGACGTAAACTATCCACTTTACTGGCATAGCGACCATCAATAGGTGAAAGAGCGGTCAAAGTATTCATCAAATAATCCTAATCGGTTAAATAAAGGGTTAAAATAAAAGTGCCTGCATTATAGCAAACTATCACAACGTGGACTACCGCTAGCGTTGCTTGGCAAACAGCACAAGCCCAATAATCACCAACGCAATCCCCACAAAACTTAAGCCTGACGGCATCGGCGTGTGCAGCAGCAACATGCCGCCTAACAACGCAAAAATAATTTCACTGCCTTGTGTGGCATCGACGGCGGCCAGTTGTTGTGGCTGTTTGGCAAGACTACGGGCATGTAAAAAAGTGGTCGTACCGAGCACACCTGCCATCAAGGCAACCAAAAAACTAATGGTCATTTGTGAGACACTGGGCGCGGGCGGTTGTACCATGATGCCTAATACCAACCACATTGGCAATGACCCTAGCGACATCAGCCAGACTTTATGCAGGGGATTTGATAGCAGCGGGGAAGTCACTTGCGGCACTTTTTGTAGCAATTTGCTCTTTGCCAATTCGCTCGTTAGCTTGCTCGTTGCCAATTTGCGCGTTTCATTGCTCGTTGCCTTGCTCATTTCATGAGTATGATGGGTAGAATCCCTTTTGGGTTGTCCTGCTTGCCAAATTAATTGATTACCTAACGGAAAACAAAAACTGGCAATAAAGGCAGGTAGCGCACCAAATAGCAACAAAGCATGCCAATCAGTGCCTTGGCTCGTGCTATGCCTTAACCCTTCACCGACATTGGCAAGTACCACACCGATAAATACAATCACCGAATAGACAATGACTTTTTTTTGAAATGATTGCCCAAAAAAACTCAGCACCACCAAGCTTGCTACGACAGTGAATAAATAGGTTGCGGCTATCACCCATCCTTCCGCATAATCTGCCGCAAATGCCAACAGTCCATACGTGCCAAGTCCAATCCCGCCCGTCACACACCAAAACTGCCAATGACTGGCAAATAGTTTACATAGTTCTAGTAGCTTGGACGGATTGAGTTTGTTTTGCAGCAAAATAAAAACCGATAACAACAGCCACATAAAAAAACAGCGAAAACTTGCTGACCAAAACCAATGTCCGCCTTGTACACTCATCAATTGATACAGTACAAACGACGTGCTAAAAAAAGCCGACGCAATCAGCCCCCAAACAATCATTTTTCCCATTGGCTTGATATTTCCCTAAGTTGTGTTCTAACGATTTGGCAGTGGCTAGTTGACAGCGGCTATTTGCCTTTGGCATCTGCCCAAATGATTTTATGCAGTTGCAGTTGAAAACGCACCGGCAGCGCGTCGGCAAGTATCCATTCTGCCAATTCAGCGGCAAGGGTAGGTACATTGGCTTGACGTTCTTCCACATTAAACATCGGAGAAAACCATACCGTTGCGACTTTTTTATCCAGTTGGTAGTCTGCGAGGATTTGTTTTGACCAGTCATAATCGTCGCGATTCATAATGACAAATTTGATTTGGTCATGGGCAGTTAAGTAGGGAAGGTTTTGCCACAGATTTTTATCGGCTTCTTGAGAGCTTGGGGTTTTGATATCCATGACTTTAGATACCGCCGTTGGCACCTCTGCCACGGACAGCGCGCCCGACGTTTCAAGCGAAATCTCGTAGCCATGCGCCAATAGCAAGTTCATCAACGCGATTGCATTGGGCTGGGCTAAAGGTTCGCCACCTGTCAAACAAATACGCTGGCACGGAAAACTCTGACACACTGCCAAAATCCCTGCCAAACTCATGCGCTCGCCGCCGACAAAGGCATATTCGGTATCACAATACACGCAGCGCAGCGGGCAGCCCGTCAAGCGAATAAAAATCGTCGGTAATCCTGCAGTCAAGGCTTCACCTTGCAGCGAGTAAAAAATTTCAGTGATTTTAAGTCCTGCTTCGGGGTCAGTGGTGGGAATGGCGGTATTGCGGATGGGTAGCGTTGAATTTGGCATAAATGTGATTAACTAATAAAAATTAGTGTTTATTTTATCAAATTTATGCCAATAAATCTTTGTGTTCAGCGGTTAAAGCAATTTCATTTCGGTTAACACGTCCACCGCAGCACGATAGGCTTCTTGTGCCGCTGGTGCACCGCAGTAAGGTAGACTATGCAGTAGCACTTCTTGAATTTCTGCTACGCTTGCGCCGTTATTAATCGCTCCACGAATATGCCCTTTTAGTTCTGTTGGGGATTTTTGCGCGATTAAAAAGGCAATGGTCACCAGTGAGCGGGTTTTGCGGTCTATTCCTTTGCCGTCACGTTGCCACGTCGAGCCCCACGCGTGTTCATTAATCCAGTCTTGCAGTGGGGCAGTAAATTCGGTGACTTGTGACATGGCACGTTCCACATGCGCTTCGCCCATGACTTGTTTGCGTACTGCAATGCCGTTGTCATACAGGGTGTTTTGTTGTGATGACATACTGTTTCCTTTAATAAAGGCTATAAAGATGAGCGCTATAAAATTTGATGAAGGCTATAAAAAAAGCAAACCATGGCTGATTTGCTTTAAATAATTTACTGTTATCTTGACTAAAAATCTAGTCCATTCTGAGCAAATCATTAATAGATGTTTTGCTACGCGTTTGTGCGTCTACTTTTTTCACGATTACCGCACAGTACAAGCTATGCGAGCCGTCTTTGCTTGGTAGGCTACCTGATACCACAACTGACCCTGCAGGAATACGGCCGTAACTGATTTCGCCTGTTTCCCGGTCTAGGATTTTGGTTGATTGACCGATATACACGCCCATCGAAATCACCGAGCCTTCCTCAACAATCACACCTTCAACGATTTCTGAGCGCGCACCGATAAAGCAGTTGTCTTCAATGATGGTTGGGTTGGCTTGTAGCGGCTCAAGGACGCCGCCAATGCCGACACCGCCTGATAGATGCACGTTTTTACCGATTTGGGCGCATGACCCCACCGTCGCCCACGTATCGACCATCGTGCCTTCATCGACATAGGCGCCGATATTGACGTAGGATGGCATCAAGATAGCGCCTTTGGCAATGTATGAGCCTTTACGCGCGACGGCAGGCGGCACCACGCGCACGCCTGCTTTGGCAAATTGTTCATCGCCCCAATCTGAAAATTTGGTTTCGACTTTATCAAAGAACTGCAGGTCACGACCGCCATTCATGATGCGGTTGTCGTTCAGACGAAAGGATAATAATACTGCTTTTTTGACCCATTGGTTGACGATCCATTCACCGTCTTTTTTTTCTGCCACACGCAAGGTACCCGCATCGAGCTGGGCGAGCACATCATTGACGGCGGCACGCACATCGTCGGTGGCGTCATTGGGGTTGAAGTTGGCACGGTTTTCAAACGCATCTTCAATAATCTGTTGTAATGACATAATTTTTTCCTACAATCCAAAAAAAGGTAGGTCATTGTCGCTAATTTTATTTTGTTTGGCAAATATTAATACGTCATTTTGGCAAGTTTTCATGACTAGACAGCTTTGAGGTGTTGTAAAATCAAGGTGCGTATTGAAAGGCATGTGTTAAATAGCCGTCATTAAATGAATCAGCGCAGGACCAAAAAATACCATAAATAACCCTGCCAATACCATCGTCAGACTGGCAATCACGCCTTCGCTTTCGTGGCGCTGACTGGCTCTTGCAGTACCAAAACCATGTGACGCATTACCCAATGCCACGCCGTGGGCAAGATGGAAACGGATTTTTGACCATGCCAGTACCATATCGCCAATCACCATGCCGACCACCCCAGTAATTAAAGTAAATAGCGACACGAGCGCCGCTGAACCATGAATCTGCTGCGCCAAATCAATCGCAAATGGGGTAGAAATTGACCGTGCCATCAAACTGTAGGTGAGTGTGGCATCAAATTTAAACACGCGAGCAAACACCATGATGCTAGCAATACCCACCAACATGCCCACCACAATCGACACCGCAAGCACGGCAGCATAGCGGTAAATCAATTGACGATACTGATAAATCGGTATGGCAAATGCCACGGTGGCAGGGCCTAACAACTCAACAATCCAAGCGGTATCGGCAAAATAGGTTTGGTAAGAAATCCCAAGCACAATCATCAAAATAATCGTTACCGTCGCCACTGTGATGGCAGGATTGAGCCAAAATTTTGGGAAACGGGCATAGACCCGCTTTGCTAAAACATACGCCAAGATAGTCCAGATTAAACAGCCGATAGAGATAATATTCATAGTAAATTACGATTGGTATGATTAATGATTAATGATGGGCATGGTGCGTGCGGCGATACAACGCGCGCTTAACACGATTGCCTAGCATAAAAGTGATGGCAGAGCTCAGCATCACCAGTGCCGTACTCACGACAATGGTAATCATCAGCTGCCAACCTTTAGCAAAAAATAACTGCTGATATTGGGTAATCGACATCATCAGCGGAATAAATAACAGCACCAACTCACCCAAGATAAACTTCGCGCCGATATTGACCCAGTTGGGTTTAATTACCCCAGTTAATAGCAATCCCAGCATCAAAAACAGCCCCACAATGCCAGATGACATAGGGAGGCTGAATAATTTTTTTAGGATGTCAGCTGAGCCCCATACCACACCAATGAAGGTGATTTGCAGTAAAATTTTGACCAGTGGCTTTTGTAACATAGGGTCTATTTTTTGGGGTAACAGTTTATGACGTAATAGCTGCTGAAAAGTCGAAAGATTCATAGCGCGTTTCATGGTAAACAAGTCATCAACAATTGAGATATCTAGTATAAAAAAACCATTAACAAAAAATATGAATAATATTTTTAAAATTATGCGTAAAATCTATAGAGCTACAAAACGAAGCTATAACAATATAAAGCTATTTTATAAAGCTATTTTGGGCAGTGCACAAATATGATGACCTTAAAACAACTTCAATGCTTTATCACTGTGGTGAAGACCGGCGGATTTTCTCATGCTGCCGATACCTTGAGTTTGACGCAGCCCACAGTGACCAAAGCCATTTCCAATTTGGAAGATACGCTAGGCGTGGCGCTCTTTGATAAGCAACTGATGAGCCGCAAGCGGGATATTGCGCTCACCGAAATTGGTGCATTGGTATATGAGCAGGCGCAGACGGTGTTACAACAAGTCGGCTACCTCGAGCAGACGGTGACACAATATCAGCACATGGATCGCGGGCAGCTGCGGCTAGGGTTGTCACCACTCGGGGGTGAGTTGTTGAGCGATGCGATTTTTGAGTTTTATCAAACCCATCGCCATATTGAGCTGTCGTTGCTAGAAGATGGCGCAGAGTCGTTAAAACAAGCCTTGCTCGATGATACGCTTGATGTGTGTACCTTGATGCAACCGATTGAAGATAGCTTTGATTGTATCCCAGTGTGCGATTATCCCATTATGATGGTGGCACACCGGCAGCATATGGGCAATACCATCAAACAAGTGACTTTAAAATCTTTAAAAAATGCGTCGTTGATGTTGTTTGCGTCTCATTCGTCATTCACCTCAATGATTGTCGAAGAGTGCCAAAAACTCGGCTTTGAGCCCAATATTATTTGCCACACCAACCAATGGCAACTATTGACGACATTGTTGAAAAAAAACATGGGGGTGACGCTACTGCCCAAATATTATACCGATAAACTCGATGACAAACAGCTGGTTTGCCTGCCGCTTGTCCAGCCTAATTTGACTTGGCAAATGGTGATGGCATGGCGAAAACACCGACCACTGACCCCAGCCATGCAAGCTTGGCTAAACATAGTACAGCGCCAAGCTAATAATAAAGTTTAATGGGAAAGTTTAATAGGAGAGTTTAATCGACAGGCTATCAACATTTGATAAACCTTTTGATAGCACTGTGTTACAGCTTTGTGTTACAGCCTTGTATTATAGACCCGGGTGTTAACGCTTTTTGATATATAGAATTTACCAAATGATGTTAGACACCGCAAAATCACTGCCGTAAAATCATTCAACAATACCTCAAAAAAAAGGGAATACCTATGCTACAACAACCTGATGATCACTACTCCGCACCCGCCAACCTTGGCACAGCGGTATATGCCAACAATGCTGATGCGATTGGTAACACGCCGCTGGTACGTCTTAATCATATCATGCCACAGGGGGTGACCGTGCTTGCCAAAATCGAAAGCCGTAACCCCGCGTTTTCAGTCAAATGCCGAATCGGTGCGGGCATGGTGCAAGCCGCTGAGCAAGCAGGGTTATTAAAGCCAGGTATGCAAATCATCGAGCCGACGAGCGGTAACACGGGGATTGCGCTGGCGTTTGTGGCAGCAGCCAAAGGGTATAAAATCACGCTGACCATGCCAGCTTCGATGAGTATGGAGCGCCGTAAAGTGCTGGCTGCGTTGGGCGCACACTTGGTGCTTACTGAGCCTTCGCTAGGTATGAAAGGCGCGGTGGAAGCTGCGCAAGAAATCCATGACAACCATCCTGGCGAATACTTTTTGCCCCAACAGTTTGATAACCCTGCCAACCCAGACACCCATGTCAAAACCACCGCACCTGAGATTTTTAATGCCACAGGGGGTAAGGTCGATGCGCTAGTGGCAGGCGTGGGTACAGGCGGGACGATTTCGGGTATCGCGCGTTATTTTAAACAAATCAAACATCAGCCGCTTTATACCGTCGCGGTTGAGCCTGCAGAATCACCGATTATTACCCAGACGCGTGAAGGTAAACCCATTACCCCAGGTCCGCATAAAATCCAAGGGATTGGCGCCAACTTTATCCCAAAAAATCTTGCGCTTGATTTGCTTGATGAAGTCATCACGGTAACTGGCGATGATGCGATTGCATGGGCAAGACGGGCAATGACCCAAGAAGGTATTTTATGTGGTATCTCTTGCGGTGCAGCGCTGCAGGCGACGTATCAACTAGCAAACCGCCCTGAGATGCAAGGCAAAACCATTGTGGTTATTCTGCCAGACAGTGGTGAGCGTTATTTAACCAGTGTGCTATTTGATGGCATCTTCACTGGCGAAAACTTTAATTAACAAACTTTCATGAACGATAAAAAAGGGCGTTAGTTCGCCCTTTTTTAATTTATTTTTACTTTATTTTTTAATTTAAAATATCTATAAAATCATCGGTTGAATAACCCAAATATTGTCATCAACCCATGACCCATAACGAATAACTCACAATAAATAGCCTAAGCAAATTTTATAGTCATTGCCACTCATTTTTTCAAGTCGTTTTTATTGCCAAGCCATTTTATTTTTAGATTATTTTCTTTCTAGGTTATTCTATAGCCAAGCCATTTTTAAGCGTTTTTGCTGACGTAATAAACGCGTCCCTAACAGCAGTGACGCCAATCCCAGCGCTGCAACCAGCGCGATCCAAAATCCTTTAGCGCCCATATCGGTATGGCGCACCAAATAGGTACCCAGCGGAATCGCCACCACCCAATAGCAAAACAAGGTGATGAACATCGGCACTGTGGTATCTTGCATACCGCGCAAAATTCCCGCAAAATTGACCTGCCAGGCATCAAACAACTGATACACGGTGGCAAACCATAACAACAGCGCGGCTTGCTGAATCACTTGGGGATTTTCACTAAAGAAAGTTGGCAGGGTTTGCCGAAAAATGGCAGTTAACAACATGCTAATCACCGCAAATGACGTGGCTACGGCAATGCCGATGAGCTTGATACGTTTAAGCTCTCGGTAATCTTTGGCGCCATAGCGGTTTGACACCATGATGGTGAGCGCCATCGCCACTGAAAACGGAAACATAAATAACTGCGATGAAATCGTCAACGCTACCTGATGGCTTGCCACCGCGATTTCACCCAGCGGGCTGATGATAATGGAAGCTAGACTAAACGCGCTCACTTCAAAAAAAATCGACATGCCAATGGGAATACCAATCGATAATTGCTGACGCAACTGAGCAAAATCCATGCCGGCAAAATTGGCAAAAAAGCGCTGGTTGGCAAAATCTGACTGGGGGCTCAAAGTCAAATAGCTTACCAACATCAATAAATTTATCCATAACGCAATCCCAGAGGCAAAACCACAGCCTGCGCCGCCCATAGCAGGAATCAGCACAGTTTCACCGAGGGTGACGCCATGAATAAACGCATAGCTGAGCGGCACATTTAAAATCAAACCAATCAGGCTAATCACCATAACCACGGTGGGATGTTTTAAGCTTTCAGTGTAGCAGCGCAGCGAGGTATATAGACAGACTGCAGGAAACCCAAAAGAGATACCAAACAAGAATTTTTGCGCGATGTGCTGAATATCCTTTGGTACCTTCATCCAATCAAACAAATAATGCAGCTGATTGACCGCCACAAAACCTATAATACCGATGATAAGCGCCAGCCACAGCGATTGTTGGGTGATAAACAGCACTTTTTGTAGTTGCTGCTGACCAATCGCTTCTCCAATCAATGGCGTGGTGGCAAGCAAAATACCAACCGCCAGCAAAAACGTGGGCATCCAAATACCCGCGCCGATTGCCACGCCTGATAAATCTAGCGCAGAGACTTGCCCAGCAAGTAAGGTATCGACTAAGGCGAGCCCTGACTGGCAAATCTGGGTGATTAAAATAGGTAAGGTCAAGACAAATAATTGTTTTAAGTCTTGACGAGCAATAGCTGACAGCATGTAATGACCAAATATTCGTTGAAAATTCAATAAAGGCGGCAGTTTAACAGATTTTGTGGCATGATTTTTTATTGTTTAATTTATTGTTTAACAGGTCAGCAAATTAACAGGTCAAAAAAGTTAGCGTTTGATTGTGATAGCGTCAACATAAAAAAGCTTTTATCAAATTGTGGCAATATTTGATAAAGGCTTTTTTACAATAATAGCTTTTAAAGCGCTTTAATCATGGCTTGATAGCCTGTCAGTTTATTGGTGGCATCAAAGGTCTGTACCACAAACGCATAATTGGCTTTGGTGGCATCCACAAAGGGGGTGAAAGTAGTGCCGTAGGTTAATTGGTTAGTACGTACAAAACCCATACCGCGGTCAGTGGCTTTATCCAGGTTTATTTGGGTGACAAGGGTGCGAGCGGTGTTGGCAGGCGCAGTCCAATTGAGGTTTAGGGTACTACCTGTCCCCGTGAGGTTAACGCCTAAATTGCCGATAGTAGCGGTGAGTGGCAATACTTTAAAATCGCCATCGCCGCCTAAGGTATAGTTGACATCACAGCCGTCTTTATTGTCAGATAATTGTTTGCCAAAATCGACACCGACCTGATAACTATATTGACCATCCCAATAATCGCGCTTGCTATCATAATCGCCATTAAATGGCATGCCCGCCACAGAGGTTTTTAATTCGTCAAACTGTAAAAATTTAAGGACCGTATTATCAAATTTTGCTGCTGGGTCGAGTGTGCCAGACAGTACACCACCGATCGCTTCGTCAGTTTTAATAGAAATTTTTTCTGTGGTTAAGGTGTTTGGGTCTTGGCAAGTTTTTTGTTGATAGCTCATTTGACCATATACCGAGGCGGCATAATCATTGCCAATATCAAAATACACCACACCTAGGTCGCTATCATTGGGCTCGTTGTCGTTGTCTTCTACAAAATAGCCAACATACAACCCCCCTTTACCGCCTTCTGGGGTGATTTTATCCAAAAAATTATCTAAGCTGTCTTCGGGCAAAAAGATACTTTGTAAAATCTCTGCCATGCTTTTTTCTTTATTGGTTAATTTATCCTCGACTTTTTTGTAGGCATCGCGGACATCCGTTGCAATGTTTTTATAACTCTCATTGGCGTCGTTTAAGGCATTGTCGACAGTCTCACTACCTGAGCCGCCACACGCAGATAGGGCGATGGTGAATGCAGTTAGCATGCCTATTTTATAAGACGCTTTTTTATCAGGCACCTTTTTACATGGCGCTTTTTTACAAGACGCTTTTTTATAAGGCACTTGGCTATATGACATGATGACAATCCTTCCTTGATAATAGATGAAATAGCAATAAAAAATAGCGATAAATTATTAAATAAAATCAAAATAAAAGTTTGGGGCTATGCTACCATTGTTATTTTTTAAAGTATAGCCAAATAGTAGCGATTATCATCAAAAAATTGTTGGCTATAGCGTGTCAAATTATCAATCGAATGAATTAGTTACTGATTAATGCCAAATCCAAACCTTATCCCTTTGTCGCTTTATATCCATATTCCTTGGTGTGTTAAAAAATGTCCGTATTGTGATTTTAACTCACATGAAAGCCGTACACCGATTGATTTTGTAGGCTATGTCGATGCCTTATTAGACGATTTAAAAACCCAACTAAGCTTTGTACAAGGGCGCAAGATTTCCACCATTTTTATTGGGGGAGGCACGCCATCGCTGCTGCCGATTGCGCAATATCGGCAGCTTTTTGCGGGTATCAATGCTCAGTTAACACTGACTGACGATTGTGAAATCACCATGGAAGCCAATCCTGCCACCGTGGAGCATGCGCCATTTCATGAGTATTTAGCGGTGGGTATCAATCGATTGTCGCTTGGCGTACAAAGTTTTCAAACCCAAAAACTTGCTGCCTTGGGGCGGATTCATAACCCGCAGCAAGCGCTTTTAGCCATTGCCAATGCCCAGCAAGCAGGGTTTAAAAAGTTAAATGTCGACTTAATGCATGGCTTGCCCAACCAGACATTGGCAGACGCCCTGAGCGATTTGCAGCAAGCGATTGATTTGGGCGTTTCGCATATTTCGTGGTATCAGCTCACCATTGAGCCCAATACCGTGTTTTATCGCAATACGCCGATTTTGCCTGATGACGAGATATTGGTGGATATTTTTGAGCAAGGGGCTCAGCTTTTGCAAGCCAATGGGTTTGTGCAATACGAAGTGTCGGCATGGTCAAGACAGGCAGATTTTCAGCCCAGTCAGCATAATCTCAACTATTGGCAGTTTGGTGATTATCTAGCAATTGGGGCAGGCGCGCATGGTAAAGTCACGCGGCCTGATGGCATTTACCGGTTTAGCAAATCCCGTTTACCAAAAGATTATAGGATTAATCAGTCAGCGATAGGTTGGCAAGCCATTGAGCCTGCTGATTTACCGTTTGAATTTATGATGAATGGGCTGCGGCTAAAAAATGGCGTGCCCAAACAGTTTTGGACACAGAGAACAGGCTTGGCATGGTCAGTCATTGAGCCACAATTGATAAAACTACACAATCGGGGGTTGGTTGAGTTAAGCGGTGACCATATCCACTGCACAGCGCAAGGGTTTTTATTTTTAAACCAAGTGCTGCAAGAATTTTTACCCGACGATTAACGCTTTGACGGTGCATTTGATTGAATTTATGCGCCGCAGCCTTATTTAAGCGTCAATCAATTAAAAAAAGAGAGTGATATGTTTACCGATACCCATGCGCATCTAAACCGTTTGGATTTAGAAAAATATCAAGGTGATATCCGTCAAGCCTTACAAGCCGCCAAGGATGCCAATGTGCAGCGGATTATGGCGATTATGTGTGAGCTGGATGAATACGATGCTATTTATGAGATTATTAATACAAAAATTGACGGGCTGACGCTTGGGATGAGTGTGGGCGTGCATCCCTGCGAAGACATTGCCATGCTAAAAAGTGCAACGGTTGAGACACTCGTTGAAATGGCAAATCAGCCGCATGTTTGGGCGATTGGCGAGACGGGGCTAGATTATTATTGGTCAACAGAAAATAGCATAGAACAAAAAGCCAGCTTTGCCCGCCATATCCATGCCAGTCAGCACCTAAAAAAACCCATTGTCGTTCATACCCGTGAGGCCAAACACGATACATTGGATTTATTAAAAGCAGAAAAAGCCGAGCATGGCATTATTCATTGCTTTACAGAAGATTATGAGACCGCCAAAAAAGCCTTGGACTTGGGTTTTTATATTTCTTTATCAGGGATTGTGACCTTTAAAAACGCCACTGAATTACAAGCCGTGGCGAAAAAACTGCCTAAAGATCGCATTTTGATTGAAACAGATAGCCCTTATCTTGCGCCAGTGCCCAAACGCGGCAAATCTAACGAGCCTGCTTTTGTGCCCTATGTGGCGGATTTTCTCGCCAAGCATTATGACATGCCAGTGGATGAGTTCGCCCATTTAACCCATCAAAATTTTGATGCATTATTACATCAATACGCTTAAAAATAGTTAACGAAATCTTTATACTTTGTTAAGTAGGTAATAAAATTTATGTGATAAAACATTTGGCAATGACTCATCAGTCATGTATCATACATAACAACCTTGCTCCTATGTTACTAAGCAAAGTTACTAAGCGAGGTTGCTAAGCTAGGTTACTAAGCGAGGTTATTAAGCTGGGTTACTATGCGAGGTTATTAAGCTGGGTTACTATGCAAAGTTACTATGCGAGGTTATTAAGCGAAGTTACTAAGCAAAGTTACTAAGCAAGCATTTTTTTATCATTTAACAGTTGTGCGTAGATGGGTTGATGTAACGGGTCTCGTCAACAATAGGGGCTACTAGAACAGACTGATGGAGTAATCAATGAGTCGTCAACAACAATTCAAAAATCGTGAAGAAGTCATATTGGCAGTTGCCGAGCAGTTGCTATTAGAGTCTGGGGAAGGTGATATCACCTTAGATAGTTTAGCGGAGCAGCTAGACTTAGCCAAAGGTACGCTTTACAAGCATTTTACCAGCAAAGATGAATTGTTTTTACGCATCATTATCCGTCATGAGCAACAACTACTTGCGCTGAGCGAAGTCGGGGATTGTCCTGCCGCAGGCGTGGCACGTCTTACCCTGTTTCAACTCATCAATCCGCAAAAAGCCATATTACTCAACCAAATCGAAGAACGCTTAGCCAATTCTGCCGTAGGGCTTAATAAGCTTTTTTCGCAGTTGTATGAAATTCGCCGTGAACGCATGAAGCGATTAATCAATACCACGGCTGAATACCTGCAATCGCTACACAGCACCATGAGTACCCGAGACTATCTGTCAACCATTTGGGCGATGGGTCAAGGCGGTGCAGGACTGCTGAATTCTAGTTTTTATCAACGCTATCTCGGTCGCCGCGATACGCTACGTTTTGCGCTAGTTCAGCATATTTTAGACATTCCCAAGCAATACCCTGCTGCGGTACAATCAGTCGATGCGCCTACTGGGGCGAACCTACCTAGCAATTCTACTGATACGGCAACTTCACAGACTGAGTCAAGCCTAACGCCACGCAATGTCAAATAATAAATGTCAAATACTAGATGTCAAAGAATACTAGTTAACTATCATCACCCCCGGTTAAGCTTTATAAACTATCCCTATTTTGTCTGAGTGCATGACGATGCGATTGCTGTTTGGTCGGTCTTGTAAAACTTTCACTCCCGCACCCAGTGCGATGGGTGGGCAACAAGGTTTTACCTTAATCGAAATCATGGTGGTCATCGTCATTTTATCTATTTTTGCTGCGATGATGAGCTTATCGGTAGGGGGTAGTGAAAATCGTAGAAACGCAGCTTTTTATGAGCGTCTGACCAGTAATCTTGATTATGTACGTCTGTTATCAACAGAACGCATGCAGCCCTATGGGTTGGCAATCAAACTGCCGCAAAATGACACGCCGAATCAGCTAGTGGTGGTTAAATTAGAAAACGCTTTTACTAATTCTCAAAGTGCTGTTGGCAATGCCAATGCCGCAACAACCTCGCAACCTGCGCCACCCCAATGGGTGATAGAAAAACAAATTCCACCGCTAGATGTGCCAGACAACCTTGCCGTCAAAATCCGCCCACTCGATAACCCATTTAACACCACCGCCGCCCAAAATACCCAACCCACCGCCAACTGGTTAAGCGGCAGCGAAGCACCGCCTGTGGTATGGTTTGGGACAGGTGAGGCGACACCCGTGCAAATCAGCATCCAAAAAACCAATGCCGACAAACAAACCTTTGCGGTTGGCAATCCCATCATCGTCAACCAAGCTGGGGCAATAGAGGTGGCAAAATGACTATTGCCACCTTAAATAGACTGGCTATCAGACAGCATCAGCAAGGATTTACCTTGCTTGAAGTTATGGTGGCATTAGCGATTTTGGCGGTGGTTGCGATATCAGCCAGCCAAGCCAGTCGCAGTTATGTGCAGTCTGTCGATAACATGAAAACGCGCACCTTTGGCTATTATGTGGCACAAAACACGCTGGCAGAATTACGACTACAAAAAACTTGGCTCACCGCGTCCGATACGCGGCAAATCACCTCGCAAGGCCGTCAATGGCAAGTGGTTATCTCACCGAAAACCACACAAACCAGCCAAGGCTTTGTCCAACCCATTCATATTCGCGTGGCACCTATTGTCGATGGCAGCGCAAAAAAAGACGTGGTGGATATTGATGCGGTGCTGGTAAAGGATATGGGGACAACGCCGTGAGCCGTTTTTTTATTGATTGCTCTGCTGCAACAGCAGCGCATAAAACATCCCAGCAAGGCTTTACCTTAATCGAGCTGATGATTGCGTTGGTGATTTTTGCCATGCTGGCATTGGCGGGATGGCAGATTATGGATAGTCTGACTAAAAGTCGTGAGCGCGGCTACCAACATCAAAAATCATTATCACAGCTTGATTATGCTTATTTACAGTTGTCGCAAGATTTGGCGCAAACCAGCAATTATGTGGCGGTGCCAATCCTATCAGCGACTGACAATAATACGGCATCGGTCAATAGTGCCGCTATGACGCCAACTTTTGTATTAAATGCGTCACAAATAAGTTTTATCCGTTTTGCCGCGCCCGATCCGCGTTATCAGCCGTCACCTATGCTAGCAAAAATACAGTATTCGGTGGCGGGGGAAACACTGACAAAACGGCGTTTTTACCAGTTAGACGACAACAACGAAACCCCTGCAACCAGTGTATTATTGACAGGTATCAAGGATGCCAGTTGGCGAGCATTGACGCCTGATGCGGTGAGTGTGTTTCCAGATGAAGCCACGCTGCAAAAAGTTCAGCAAATACAAGCGCAAAAAAACACCAATCAAACGGCCAATGCTTCAACCAACCCGATTCCTAACACGCCTGATAACACAACAGATCAAAATGGCAATTTGCAAAACAGTATAGACTTGACGCCTTATCAGCAGTTACCACGCGGCATCGAGCTTAATTTTAGTTACCAAGGCGAGCCGATTACTTGGCGATTTGCATTACCCAGTACTCCGCCAAACGCGCCCAACCCATAATTCAATCAAATTTTAGCAAATACACCATGCCAACAAACCGCTCTCCGTCTAAAATTTTTGCAAATGTTGCCATAGCAAGCCACCCATATCGGCATGGGCAACAAGGGATGGCGCTATTGACTATTTTGTTGTTGGTGGTGGCGATTACCATCGTGGCAGGCAGTATGCTTGCCAATCAAAAAGTGATGATTCGAGAATTTGAGCTGACCAAAGGTCAAGGGCAGCTTAAAGAATATGCTTTGGCAGGGGAAGCTATGGCGACCAATTTGATTGCGCAAGACAGCCAAGTCAACCAAGTCGATAGTTTAACAGAGGCTTGGGCAAAACCGCTGGCAGAGCAAACCATGAATCAAGCCAAAGTCAGTATTAAAATCGACGATGACGCCAGCCGTTTTAATATTAACAACCTGTATCATGATGGCAAAGTGGATGATACGGCACTGGCTTTTTTTCAAGCGCTGTTACAAGCCAATGGCTTATCGCCCAATATTGCGATGGCGGTGCTCGATTGGCAAGACCCAGACAGTGACACTCTTGCCGACGGTGGCGCAGAAGCAGCGTATTATCAAAGTACGGGCAAAAAAATGGCGATGGGTATCGCTAACCAGCCTTTTATCTCAATCAATGAATTGCAATATGTGCGCGGTATGGATAGCGAAGCATTGCAAAAATTAGCCCCGTATCTGACCGCAGTGCCATATTATCTGCCCATGAATATCAACACAGTGAAGCCCGAACTATTAAGCATACTGGTGAATTCACCTACCGAAGCCAATGGCAACCAGCCGCAAGGCTCAAACCATTCGGACAGCGATGGCTCCCCACAATCTGGGCAAGACACTAGCGCAGCTTCAAATGTGGCGGCTACCCACCAAATCGACGATATGGCAATCATCAATTGGGCGAATGCCCGAGAAAATAATCTACCGGTGCAAAACTTGAGTCAACTGTGGGCAGTGCCAAGTTTTGCCCAGATTGACGAGCGTAACAAAGCACGCATCGCCAAGCTGTTAGCCACCCAAAGTCAAAGTTTTCGCGTCGTTGTCAGCGTCAAAAGTGACGACAAGCAGCTTTTTTTGCATAGCCAAATCGCTAAGATTTTACCTGAAACTCACAATGACCCAGCAGCTGCTTCTAGTGTGTCAGCGACACCCATGCCAGCACCAGTCAATACGCAAAATGGCACGCAAAATAATACGCCGCCGCAACTCATCACTTACAACCGCCAATTTTTACCCTTTGCCCAATAACGCAGCAGCGCAATAAATTGGCTTTAAAACTCTCAGTTATTTTGTCTTTATTTTAATCAGTTATTTGTTGCTGACGTATTCTAGGGTAAAATAGGGGGTTTGCTTGGGCGCTGTTGAATGACAATGGGGCAGAAAACGGGCACAAAAGCGTTGTCTACACAACGGATACAGACGCAACTTAGGTGATTAAATTGGGTGAATATAGATGAATGTAATCGAGCGCTATTTTGGCATAGATGGCCGCAATACAACGATAAAAACTGAAATTCTGGCAGGTCTGACAACCTTTTTGACCATGGCTTATATTATCTTTGTCAATCCCGACATGCTGGCAAAAGCCGGGATGGATAAAGGGGCGGTATTTGTGGCGACGTGTCTAGCCTCAGCGCTGGGCTGTTTTTTGATGGGATTGATTGCGCGTTTGCCCGTGGCATTGGCACCTGGCATGGGTCTAAATGCGTTTTTTACCTTTACCGTCGTCTTGGGGATGGGTAAAAGCTGGCAAGTGGCATTGGGCGCGGTGTTTATTTCAGGCTTGCTCTTTGTGCTGATTAGTGCCTTTAAACTGCGCGAATGGATTATCAACGCCATTCCCTATACCCTTAAACAAGGTATCGTGGCAGGGATTGGGGCGTTTTTAGCGTTTATTGCGCTTAAAAGCTCAGGCATCATTGTAGCGAGTCCTGCCACATTTGTGACCATGGGCAAACTCACTGATTTTGGTCCTGCGATGGCGATTTTAAGCTTTTTTCTGATTGTCGTATTTGTGCAGCGTAAAGTCCCTGCGGCAGTGATGTTGTCAATTTTGATTGTGACGGTGATTAGCTTGTTGGCAGGGGAAACCCATTACTCAGGGATTGTGTCAATGCCGCCGTCGATTGCACCGACCTTTATGCAATTAGACATTGCAGGTGCGCTTGATGTGAGTATGGTTAGCGTGATTTTTGCCTTTTTATTTGTGGTGTTATTTGATACATCAGGCACATTAATTGGCGTGACTAAAAAAGCTGGGTTAATGTCTACCGATGGTCAAATCCCGAATCTAGGTAAAGCTTTGTTTGCTGACTCAACGGCGGCTGTGGCAGGGTCATTGCTAGGGACTTCATCGGTAACGAGTTATGTAGAGAGCACAGCCGGCGTGGCAGCAGGTGGACGCACCGGTTTGACCGCTATTGTGGTGGGTGTGTTATTTTTATTGGCGTTATTTTTTGCGCCATTGGCTGGGATGATTCCTGCGTATGCGACGGCAGGGGCGATTTTTTATGTCGCGGTATTGATGTTATTTACGCTGCGTGAGATTGATTGGGATGACTTGACCGAAGCATCACCTGTCGCGGTAGTGCTGCTATTGACGCCGCTTACTTTCTCAATCGCGGATGGGATTGCGTTAGGTTTTATCACCTATACCATTGCCAAATTGGTGAGTGGACGTTATAAAGAAGTTAGCCCTGCGGTTTGGGTGTTAACGGTGATTTTATTGGCAAAATTGATTTTTTTAAGTTAATCAATGGCTGAGCAAAAAAAACCATCTAGCCGAATTGGGTTAGATGGTTTTTTTATTAAATTTTGGTCCAGAGTACCGCTGTCTATGTGAACCCATGAACTGTAACGTTCAGGGTGGGTATGGCAACCACTCTTAAGGCTTCCTGAATCATCGCAGCGTAGCTGGATGCAGGCTTGCACAACAAGTGAAAAGAACGCATACCCTTATATAAATTATCAGCTCAGGTAAAACCATAAACTGGCGAATACCCCAGATGCACTCATTGTAACAGATTACCTAGGATGATGCAAAAGCTCGCTCGTTAATTCAATGATTGATTAAATTAATCAAACTTGACTGTCAAAATACCATTCAAATCGTCAACACACATCACAAGGTTTTTTGTTCTCATCATATTGCTTAGCAGTTGACAGTTAACAGGCTTAGCAGTTAACAGGCTTTGCAGTTAACAGAATGACGCAAAATCAGGGTTAAAGAGATGGAGCGAGCTATGCTATAATTTTCAAAATTTTTTTAATACTAGTTTTGTATTTTCCTTATTTTAGCTTTTCTAGAGGCAACAATGAATCAAGCATCTAACTCGGTTACCCATCAATCGACGGTTAAAAAAATCCCCCATGTGTTGATGATTTTAGATGGTTTTGGGCATCGCGAAGATCAGCGTGATAATGCGATTGCCGCAGCGCATACCCCAAACCTTGATTATTTGTATCAGCATTATCCCCATGGCTTGATTTCAGGATCAGGTGAAGACGTGGGTTTACCCGCAGGGCAGTTTGGTAACTCTGAAGTCGGGCATATGAATTTGGGGGCAGGTCGTATTTTGTACCAAGACTCTACCCGTATTCACAAAGAAATCCGCGAACAGCAATTTTTTAGCAACCCTGCATTAACCGAAGCGGTGCAGCTTGCCAATAACCGACAAGCCAATGTGCATATCATGGGATTGTTATCCGATGGGGGAGTTCATTCGCATCAAGATCATATTGTCGCGATGGTGGAGCTGGCATTGCAGCAGGGTGCAAAGCAGGTCTTTATCCATACATTTTTGGACGGTCGTGATACGCCGCCTAAAAGTGCGGACAATTATGTTGCACAATTAGAACAAGCGCTTGCCACACTTAATGAAAAATATGAGGGCACGGCTTATTTGGTCAGTCTTATTGGTCGCTACTTTGCGATGGATCGGGATAAACGTTGGGATCGGGTACAGCAAGCGTATGATTTGCTGACCCAAGCCAAAGCAGAACGGGTGGTGCAATCAGGTACTGAAGCGATTAGCGCAGCGTATGGCGCAGGTGAAAGTGACGAGTTCGTCAAACCGACTTGGGTGCGTTATGCTAACCAAAACGCTGATTTTGGTACTATCCAAGACAATGACAGTGTGATTTTTATGAATTTTCGTGCCGACCGTGCCCGTGAAATCACCCAAGCATTGGTATCATCTGATTTCGATGGCTTTACGCGTGAAAAATTGCCAACGCTGTCAAAATTTGTGATGCTGACCAAATACTCCGATGAGTTACAAAACAATGGCGTGACCAGTATCGCCTTTGAACCGACATCGCTAACCAACACCTTAGGCGAGTATTTGCAATCGCAAGGCAAAACCCAACTGCGCATTGCTGAAACCGAAAAATACGCCCACGTGACTTTCTTTTTTAGTGGTGGGCGCGAAGCAGAATTTGAAGGGGAGCAGCGTATTTTGGTCAACTCGCCTTCGGTTGCTACTTATGATTTACAACCTGAAATGAGTGCGCCAGAAGTCACTGAAAAATTGACCCATGCCATCAATTCCGGTTCGTATGATGTACTGATTGTGAATTATGCCAATGGCGATATGGTAGGGCATACAGGTGTGTTCGATGCCGCTGTCAAAGCCGTCGAAACGTTGGATAACTGTGTGAAAACCATTGCCGATTGTGTGATGGCCAATCATGGGCATTTGCTGATTACCGCTGATCATGGTAATGTTGAGCAAATGCAGGATTATGATAGCGGACAGGTACACACCCAGCACACCACAGAGCTAGTGCCATTTATTTATGTCAATGAGCAAGCGCCTGATACCGTGCACATTCGCACGGGTGGTAAGCTATCGGATGTGGCGCCAACCCTATTGGACTTAATGCACCTTGCCAAACCTGCCGAAATGACAGGTGAAAGCTTAATTGTAGCAAACTAACAGTTAATGGGTACAACTATCGTATGGTAACGCAGCGTCTGAAATCACTATCCAACCCTACTTTCAAAAGACACATTATAGCGCTGGCATTGTGGGGGATAGGGTCATTGGGTTATGCTGCTAACCGACCGACTGTCAGTGCGCCTGTCAAACCACCGGTCAAATCTGCTACCTCAGTTGCGGCAAAAACCAATAAAACGGCATTAAAACCTGCAATCACTCAGGCGATTGCGAGTACTAATCCTACTGCCGTGCCCGTTAGTGCGGTGAATGCACCTAATGCTGTACCAGATGGCGCTGATTATGATAATTCGACGGATGACGGCGCTGACGATGGCGGGGAAGTGGATATTACGTCAACCACGCCTATGGTGACTAATCCAGCTACTCAGCCAAACCTAGACACTCAGCCCATCGCGCCAGCTTCTGGGCAAATCCAGCAAGTGGCGTTGGAGGCGGTATCACCCGTCACAGTCGAAAAATTTGTCAAAATGATTGATATCATCCGTCAAAACTATGTGACGAATGTCGATGATGAATCCCTGTTTGCCAATGCGATGGCAGGCACTTTAGCTGGTCTCGATCCTTATTCTGAATATCTGGATGCAAACGCGTTTGAAAACTTAAGGTTATTTACCGAAGGCGATATTGGTAGTATTGGTGTGAGTGTGAGTTTTCATGCCGATGTAGATAGCTGGGTGTTTGATGATGTGCTGCCCAACTCGCCTGCTGCAAAAGCGGGTATTCAGCGCGGCAATTATTTGCATCAAATCAATGATAATAAGCTGGACAGCACGCGAACCCCACAAGATGTCGATCAGCTGCTGACAGGCATCGCAGGGACAACGGCTCGCTTGTTAGTCTCGGATAAAGGTCGTCGTAAACATCTGGTGGTGGTGCAAAGAACCTTGGTACAACAACAAGCCATGAGTGCCAACATCATTAATGGTGTTGCGGTGGTGCAAATCCCTGTGTTTCAAAACAATACTCAGCAGCAATTTTTAATGGCGCTCACCAAATTAAATCAGCCGTTTAACGTGCTGGTACTCGATTTGCGCAATAACCCAGGTGGCGTGTTGTCAGCTGCCAATGATATCGCAAGCTTATTTATGAACGATAAAGTGGTGGTGCAGATTAAAAATCGCCAGGGCATACAAGAGGTGATGCGCACCCACGGCAAAGCCCAGTTTGCCGATTTACCGTTGGTGGTGTTGCAAAATCGTTATTCTGCTTCGGCGGCTGAAGTATTAGCCAGTACGCTACAAAACAACCAACGAGCTAAGGTGTATGGCGAAACCAGTTATGGTAAAGGCTCTATCCAAAGCATTGTACCCATCAATGATAACGAAGCGGTAAAGCTAACGGTCGCGCATTATTACTCAAGTAAAGGCGACAAAATTGATGGCGTAGGCGTCAAACCGGATGTGACTTTGACGGGTGCAGAAACGAGTTGGCAAGATCAGGTATTAGCGGATTTGCAAACCACCAAACGAAGCAACCAATTTTTACTTAAACCTACGCCAACGCCTCAGTCTTTTTAAGCTCATCACCTAAGCCGTCACCCAATAATCTGTCATATTTATCATCGGGTGGAATTTATTTTACAATTCATCTTCCATAAAAAATTGCGGATCGACGGCATCCAAATCACGCACATCAAGTTTGGTATAGTGTTTTTTGCAGAAATTTGGATCCAATTTGCACATCGCACTTTGCAATTCATCAAGGCGCGCTTCAGACTGGCGAATGTGCTCGAGCATTTTGATAAAAGTCATTGCCACAGGGTCTTGGGTGTTGGGGTCAATCCCATATTGATGAAAAACGCCCGCTTGCTCTAACTTAATTTTATTGCAATCATCCTCATTGGTAGCAAAGGTATTGATAGAGGTTTGTTCAACCGATTTTATCTGCTCAGCATCGGTTGTTTTTTCGATGACGGTTTTTTCGATATAATCGTCAGCTGGGGTTACCCCATTATTTGCCAAGCTATCAAGCCCCATTTGCTCGGCTTTGGCTTTATCATGAATCAAACGCGCGGCACCGCCTACCATGGTCGCACCGGCAGGCACTTCTTTGACAACCACAGCATTGGAGCCGATTTTGGCATATTTACCCACGGTAAATCCGCCTAATACTTTTGCGCCTGCACCGACAACCACGCCATCTTCCAGCGTGGGGTGGCGTTTGCCTTCATTTAATGATACCCCACCGAGCGTGACGCCGTGATACAAGGTGACGTCATCACCGATTTCAGCAGTTTCACCAATGACCACGCCCATGCCATGGTCAATAAAAAATCGACGCCCAATTTTTGCTGCAGGGTGAATCTCAATCCCGGTCAAAAATCGATTGCCAAAGGATACAAACCGTGCCAAGCCTTTGTTATTGTGTTGCCACATACTGTGAGCGACGCGGTGAATCAAAAGCGCATGGACGCCAGGATAAGTCAACAGCACTTCAAGGGTGTTACGTGCCGCAGGGTCACGGTCAAACACCGCTTGGATGTCCTCTTGTAATTCTGCTTTGATGGTCTGGGTTTTTTTGGATAAATTTTGGATGACGGACAACATACTGACTACCGATTTTAAAAATTTTAAGTGATTATGATATCACGAACTCATCAATTGCTTGAAAATTTTAAACAAGCTTAGGATTTAAGTAATTTTGCGATGGTGGCTTGCAGTAACTGATATTCTTTGATATCAAGCTGTAATCTACTAAGAAGTCGATTAATACGCTGAGGCATCACTTTAGATTGGGCAGGATTGTATATATCTAAATTCTCCAGCAATGCCAACAGCCTATTTTCTAGCTGTAAACGCTGCTCATTTGAGATAGGCGGCTCATCCCACTGCTGGCGAAAAGTCAAATCAATGGATTTTTCAGCCGCTGTTTTTGCCGTCAATGCCAATTCGGCGGTTTCGTAAAAAACGCTGGCAATCACTTGAACCGCAGCCGCCACATTTAACACCCCATACTCAGCATTGGCAGGAATTTGAATATGGTAGTCGGCCAGTTGCAGCTCTTCATTTGTTAAACCCCGATCTTCACGGCCAAACACAATGGCAAGTTGCCAATTGCGATGCGGAGAGTCTGTCATTAAATCGTCAAGGTTTTGAAAATTAGTGACCATCAATTCAGCCGCTTGTCGGGGCGATAACACGGGTCTTGGAATATGGCGTTGGCGACTACTGGTAGCAATTACCCAGTGGCAATCTTGCAGGGCTTGCTCAAGGGTGTCACAAATGGTCACAGCGTCTAAAATTGCTTTGGCACCTGCGGCATGGGCATAGGCATCTTCGTCAATCGGTAGTTTGGGCGCCACTACCGTGAGCTGCGTTAGTCCCATGGTGTGCATGGCACGGGCGGCAGAGCCAATATTGGCAGGCAAGGTGGTATTCACCATCACAATGCGAATACCGGCTAAAAATGCCGCAAGGGTTGAGAAGGGTTGCGGAGAAGCGTTAGTGTCAGTCGTTACCATGGGTTGTCAAATTTTAGTCAGTCGTTACGCAATAAGCGATTGTATTTGGTCATTCACTGCATGGCATTCCGCTTTGATTTCTTCAATCAATTGTTCATGTTGGTGGATATGACCCGTGCGGCAGATTTCTTGCAATTTATAACAAAGTTCGGTCAGCTCGGTAGCGCCAAGGTTAGAGCTAGCGCCTTTTAAGCCGTGCGCTGCATTATACCCCAAACGGTTGTCTAAGGTGGCATAAGCTGTCTCCATTTCCGATAAACGTTGTAAGCTATCTTGCATATAAGTATGCATCAAATCGACAAAATCTTCGTCAAGTAACGCTCTTAATTCTTCAAACTGGGGCAAGTTGATATGGGAGGGCTGAGTCATGAGAGTTTCCTGTTGATGGGGCATTGAATAAAACATCATTGATTAAATTTGATTGGCTTATTTTAGCCCATATCTCATTGAATTTTATCAAAACTTTGATGAAAGTCAGTTTAAGGGATACAAACGTTTATCGCATGATGGGTTTATCGGCTAAATTCACCAAAATCAGACGCTAACTAAAATGTAAATGCAAATCTTCTTCATTGACCAAGCTTTTGAGTTTGCCAAAATTCTCTTCTGTCGGCACAATTTGCCAATGCGTTGGCATATTAAGATGGGCGATCGCATAGTCGTTATACACACATAGGTTAATCGGTACCCCTAATTGACCCGATGCATTGGCGGGCTGACTGTCCGCAAATTGGGCATTGTCGGCTGGGTGATTAAACTGATGCGATAAATAGTGAATTGTTGAGTGATTGGCGGTCGCTAACAATTGCTGTATCTGTTCAAACAACGCCATATCATGACCTGCAATTTTGATGCTGATTTTTTTGAGCCAGCGTTTGCGCGCATCGGTTAAGGTCATTACCTCTTGTAGGCTGGCATAAAACGTGCCATCGCGTTCACGAATAGAGCCGTCGATAATTACCACGGTTTCCACTTTAAGCTTATCTTTCACGCGTGCAAAGCGCTCGGCATAACAACTCACTTCGATACGACCTGTACCGTCATCTAAGGTAATCACTGAGCGATTACCAAAGTTTGCGACATCAAGTATCAAGCCTGCAAAAAATACGGTTTCGCCATAGCTGGTTTCGCTCAAATCACCCAATGTCTTTGGCGTATAGCGTTTTAACTCATCGCGATAACTATCAATCGGGTGACCGGTCAGATAAAGTCCTAGCGTGTCTTTTTCGCCTTTTAAGCGTTCAGCATCTGTCCAGACAGGCTCACGGGGCAATGGGGGCGGCGCAGTGACTTCTTGTATATCGCTAAATAAATCAATCATCCCTAGGCTGTCATTGCTACGCTGTTGCTCGGCTGCTTGTACCGCTTTTGGCAATTCGGCAAGTAACGCGCCACGGATGTGATAAGCTTCATCCGCAGGCAAATCAGGTCGTAATTTTGGCGCAAAACTATCAAAACAGCCTGCTTTAACCAATGCTTCAAGGGTGCGTTTATTGACTTTTCGCGTGTCAACACGGCGGCAAAAATCATACAAATCGGTAAACTCACCGCCCGCGTTTCGCGCTTCCACGATAGACTCTACGGCACCTTCACCGACACCTTTGATACCGCCTAACCCATATACAATGGTCGTCGGGTTAATCGGCACAAACGCCCAATTGGAGTGGTTAACACTGGGATTTTCTACTTTTAAACCAAAATTTTCGCGGCAATCATTGATAAAAAACACCACGCCATCGGTATTATTCATATCCGAGGTGATGACTGCCGCCATAAATTCGGCAGGGTAGTAGTGTTTTAAATAGGCAGTTTGATAGGCTAACACGCCGTATGCCGCTGAGTGTGATTTGTTAAACCCGTAGCCGGCAAATTTTTCCATCAAATCAAACACGCCGCCTGCAAGTTTATCATCGATGCCCTGACCAATAGCCCCTTCCACAAAAATACTGCGCTGTTTTGCCATTTCTTCGGGTTTTTTCTTACCCATCGCACGGCGTAGCATATCGGCACCGCCTAGACTATAGCCTGCCATCGCTTGCGAGATTTGCATTACCTGTTCTTGATAGACAATCACTCCATAGGTATTTTCCAGTATCGGCTCAAGTCGGTCATGGTCATAGATGACCTCTTCGCGGCCGTGTTTACGGTCAATGTACATATCGACCATCCCGGCATCTAGTGGACCTGGACGGTACAGCGCACACATGGCGATAACGTCTTCAATATTGGTCGGTTTAAGCTTGGCCAAATATTTTTTCATGCCGGTACTTTCAAGCTGGAACACAGCGGTGGTATGGGCATCTTGTAGCAGGGAGTAGGTGGGCTTATCATCTAAGGGTAAAGTCTCAAGATCAAGCGGCGGCTGTTGCTCTTTAGCGCGGCGTGCATTGATATTTTTAACCGCCGCATTAATCACCGTTAAATTGCGCAGACCCAAAAAGTCAAATTTTACCAAGCCAACTGCTTCTACATCGTCTTTATCAAACTGACTGACGGGATGACCCTCTTCATCACAATAGATGGCGCTATAATCGGTGATTTTGGTCGGCGCAATAAGTACGCCCCCTGCATGTTTACCAACACCCCGGGTAATCCCTTCCAGCCGTACCGCCATTTCCCAAATCTCATTGGCATCTTCATAATCCATGTTGTCAGGATTGTTAAGCAAATCTTTGAGTTGCGGTTCGGCTTCAACCGCTTCAGCCAGCGAAATACCAGGGGTTTTAGGGATGAGTTTGGAGATTTTATCAGCCAGACCATACGATTTACCTTGAACGCGCGCGACATCACGCACCACCGCTTTTGCCGCCATCGTACCAAAGGTGATGATTTGGGATACCGCTTCTCGTCCGTATTTTTGCGCCACATAATCAATGACGCGGTCGCGACCTTCGATACAAAAATCGACGTCAAAGTCTGGCATGGATACCCGCTCAGGGTTCAAAAACCGTTCAAACAGTAGGTCGTATTCTAGCGGATCTAAGTCGGTGATATTGAGCGAATACGCCACTAAAGACCCCGCGCCTGAGCCACGACCAGGACCTACAGGCACATCATTGGCTTTTGACCAGCGGATAAAGTCCATGACGATTAAGAAATAACCGGGGAAACCCATATTCAAAATCGTCGTGAGTTCAAACTCCAAACGCGCCTCATACGGCTTGCGTTTTTCGGTCCAGCTGTCGTCGCGCTTTTCGATGGGGTAGAGTTTTTCAAGGCGTTTTTCTAGACCTTCTTGGGCAGTGCGCCGAAAGAAAGTTTCAATGGTGTCGCCTTCAGGAATGGGGAATTCGGGTAAATCGTGATGACCCATAGGAATAATGACGTTACAGCGTTTTGCCAAATCCAAGGTGTTGTCAATCACCTCTGGCATGTCGCTAAACAGGGCAATCATCTCATCTTGGGTTTTTAAATACTGCTCAGAGGAATAATCACGTGGGCGATTGGGGTCGGCAAGCACTTGCGAATTGGCGATACACACCCGTGCTTCATGCGCTTCAAAATCATCTTCTGTTAAAAAACGCACGTCATTATGGGCGATGATAGGCACATCAAAGGCATTTGACATGCGAATGGCTTGCTCGATAAAACGGTCTTCGTTGGCACGCTGGGTGCGTTTAATGGCAAAATAGACACGATCGGCAAATGTGGTTTGCCAGTGTTGTAGTAGGCTATCGGCTTTTTCTGGGTGACCTGATAACATGGCTTGACCGACGTCTGATTTTTCGGTGAACAGCACAATCACCCCTTCACTGCGCTCAAAAATCCAGTCATGCTGAATAATCGGTTTGCCCATTACTTGACCATCGACAAAGCCTTTTGACACGATGTTGGTCAAATTCTTGTAGCCGACTTGGTTGCTGGCAAGTAGCGTTACCGTCGTACTATCATTTTCAAGCCAGACTTCAGAGCCGATAATCGGCTTGATACCGGCATCCAAGCAAGCTTTATAAAATTTGACCGTGGCATACAGGTTTGATAAATCGCTAATGGCAAGCGCCAGTTGGTTATCGGCTTTGGCAGCTTTGACCAGCGCTTTGATGCGTACAATCGAGTCAGTGATAGAAAATTCGGTGTGAATACCAAAGTGTACAAATGCCATGGATTGCCTTTATCGCGGTTTATCTTTAGCCCACTATTATACTATGAATTGCAAAACTGCGAACCTACAAAATCAGCAACAAAGTGCCTAAAAAGTATCAGTGGACGCTAAGCATTTACCATTTAATATGATAAAATAGTAGCCCTTTACGCCTATAGCTTAACTGGATAGAGCAGTTGCCTCCTAAGCGACCGACGTGGGTTCAAGTCCCGCTGGGCGTACCAGTTTTTTTGACATAAAAAACCCATAAAAATAAAAAAACCCAATAAAAAATTATTGGGTGTGGTTGAAAAAAGTAAAACTTAGCTTAAACGTTTGGCATTAGCGGCCACGCGGCTATAGATAGGGTGCATCCCTTTTTCTAATACATGCAGCGCTTCTTGGTTAACAGCATAAAAGAAGTTTTGCAATGAAATCGGTTGACCCAAGCTTAATTTCATACAATTTGAAAACATTAATTGCCCAATATTTTGCTGCGCAACGAGCGCTTGCCAAGCCATTTGCGTCCAAGATTCAAAAAATGCGATGGGTTTTTCAGTCACCATACGCTCCATTTCTTTCATTTCTTTGGCATTGTTGAGGGGGTTTTGTTTCGCTATCATATAGATACGGCGCTGCATGACTTGTGGTACGCGAACTGAAAAATCTTCAGATTGCTGACACATTTTTTCAACTTTTTGGTTAATATGTTCGTAGGTAGCCATAAGGACTCCATTGATAACAACAGTAAAATACAGGATTGACAGTAAAGTGTAGTGCTATTATACACTGATTTAAATTAAGTTAATAATAGCAAACTCATTGGGTATACAATAGTTACTTAACATTACGCAAATAATTAGATTTCATTTAATCAAATCATTGGTAATCGCTAACCATCATCCGCGTAATCAGGGTTTTAGTTCAACTCATGAGCATGAAACTATTTAATCAAGTTAACAATGCGCCACATGTGATAATGAATTCAAAAATATTAACTGATAGCTTTATCAGTGTTTATCAAAAGGTATAAAAATGACCATTCAAAGTCTTCCCTTAGTGATTACTTCGGGCGAACCTGCGGGTATTGGCATGGATATCATACTGATGCTTGCTGACAGACAGCAATTAAATCTGCCCAATCGCGCTGTCATTGTGTTGGCAGATATCAACGCGCTGCAAGAAAGGTATAGTGAGCTCAAACAAAAAGGCGCTGTAAAAGACGGATTGATGATTCAACAATTAGCGACGCATGAGTTACATGAGTTAAAAGATTTACCGCAAATTGCGCAACCCTCAGCGCATGATACTATTTTGGTGGTGGATGTGCCGACAGCACAACCTGTGGTAGCAGGGCAGTTAAATCCTCATAACGCGGGAATGGTCATCGCACAGTTGCAACTGGCGCATAAGCTCGCCATCAGCAAACAAGTCGCTGCAATTGTCACCGCGCCACTGCAAAAATCGGTGATTATGACTGTGTTGCCAGACTTTATGGGGCATACCGAATTTTTTATGCAGCAGTCGGGGCTGGATAAAGTGGTGATGATGCTCGCCAATAGCCTGATGAAAGTGGCTTTAGTCACCACCCATTTGCCCCTGCGTGCGGTCGCCGATGCGATTTCCCACGAAGAAGTGGCAAAAACCGTTGATATTGTCATCCATGATTGTCAGCAAAAATTTGGTCTCACTCACCCAAAAATATTGGTCTGTGGACTCAATCCTCATGCCGGGGAAAGAGGCTATCTAGGCAGAGAAGAAATTGACATCATCAATCCGGTGTTACAGCACTATCGCGACCAAGGTGTCGATATTAGTTTGGCGATGCCAGCCGATACCTTGTTTACCCAAAAGCATATCGCCACTGCCGATGCCATTATCGCCATGTATCACGATCAGGGACTGGCGCCGCTCAAATCACATGGGTTTGGCGAAACCGTGAATATCACTTTAGGGTTGCCTTATATTCGTACCTCAGTCGATCATGGCACAGCACTGGATTTGGCAGGGACAGGCAAAGCGAGTGCCGATAGTCTGTATCGTGCGATTGACTATGCCAATAACATGGCGACCGCGATTGCCCACTAATCATCCTCACCGATAATTATCCTCACCGATAATTAGGCTCACAAAAAAAGCCAATCGTCATGGATTGGCTTTTTTATTGCGATATTTTAAATAGATTTTTAACTATTTTAAGCAGCTATTTAATTATTTTAAATAACTGGCAGGGTTCACTGGCGTACCCCGATATCGGATTTGGAACTCTACGGCAGGTTGATTCAAATTATTGTCCGTCCCAACGGTACCGATGGTTTGACCTGCTTGCACCGTTTGGCGCTCTTGTACAGCAAAATTTCCCAAATGCGCATAGGCACTAATGTAGTCGCTGTTGTGCTGAATCAATATCAATTTGCCATATTCTGGCAAATCACTACCGACATACAGCACCGTACCTGGCTGGCTGGCGACAACATTTGCCCCTGCTTGTCCGCCAAACCACATACCTAACGTACCTGTTTGCTGGTTAAACGGCCGCAATAGATTGCCATTCGTAGGACGTAACCAACCTTGTGACAAGCTGCTGGTTGGCACGATGACTTGGTTTGGCATCGGTAACGGGGTTGATAAGTTATTGGCTTGTCTAGGTGGGTAATAAGTCGGGTTAGACGGGCGGGATGATTGATTGACCGTCACAGGGCGAATGGTCGTTGGGCGATAAGAAGTGGGACTACTTGCTGAGGTTAAAATCAAGCGTTGCCCTGGATAAATGGTATAGTTGCTATCGAGCCCATTGAGCGCGCCAACCCGACGATAATCTAGTCCATAAGTGGTGGCGATTTTGCTTAAAGTATCGCCGTTTCTAACTATATAATAGTTGGGGACACCCCGTACATACACAGGGCGCTTATCCACGGTCGCGATCTTCTGTGAAGCACAAGCGGTCATCAACACCGCCGTACAGGCTATCGCACTGAGTTTTACCAGTTTGGGCGTGCAGAGTGTTTTATAAGTGGCAAACATAACAGTCATTCCTAGCAAGTGATACAAAAAAAATTACAACAAGTCAGGGTATAGTAACTAACTTTTAACCACTTACAAAGTAACTGGAGTTAACAACAACGTTTCTTTGCCAAACGATAACAAATAGCAACATTTTGGACTCAAATGAAAAAATAGCGCAAAACCCCTTATTTATCCATTGCTTGCCATTCATCCATTGCCTAGCATTGCTAGCTATTTATACTGACTATTTAACGGGGCGATTAAATAGGGCGATAGAGTGTTATTCATGAATCATAAAGGGCTTGGCAGGGCTATATTTTTTTAGTTTTAAAAATAGCCAAATGCCCATGATCAAATTTATCACACCGACAATCGCAAATAGCATCGGCAGGCTCACGTTAACTAGCGTCAAACAAACAATCGAAAAAATCGCCGAACCCACCATAAATACCGCATTTAAAATATTGTTGGCACCGATAATGCGAGCACGGCTTGTTTCCGGTGAATAAGCTTGCATATAAGCGTATAAAGGTACAATATAAATACCGCCTGAGAAACCCAATAAAAACAAATCGACAAACACACGAATAGCACCCTGCGTGGCAAAAATCATACCGATACTATAGTGCGCGTTGTTGGCGAGTGTCGGCAAATGCATCGCTGAAAGCGTGAAATACAAGTCAATCGCAAAAATCGTCAATCCTGCAATCCCAAAGGGCAACAGCTTTAAACTCACTTGGTTTTTAGTCAACGTTTTACATAACAGTGAGCCGAGCGCCGTACCGACAGAAAACAGCGTCAATAAAAATATCACGACGCTTTCATCGCCTAGCAAAATAGACTTGCTAAATTCAGGTACTTGGGTCAAAAACGTGGCACCATAAAACCAAAACCAACTATTACCCAAAATGGTAAACCACATAATCGGCAAACGATATAAATTGGCAATGGTTTGCCAGCTAGTACGAAAGATATTCCAGTCGATGGTCAAATCAGGCTGTGGCGCAGTCATGACGGGAATAAACCGAGAAGCCAAGTAGCCCATAACCGCCACAAAAACCGTCACCCCAGATATCCAAAATAGCGGACTTTCTAATTTCATCAATACGCCAGCCAGCATCATCCCTGTCAAAATAGCCAGTGACGTGCCCATTTGAAACAGCCCATTTGCACCCACCAACTCATCGGTGGTCATGGCTTGGGGTAGATAAGCATATTTGATAGGACCAAAAAACGTCGAATGGGTACCCATCAAAAATAACGCAACAAATAAGAGCGGATAAATCTCAAACACAAACCCAAATGCGGCAACTACCATAATCACGATTTCAAGGATTTTAATCAGCCTTGTCAGCCAAGATTTTTCATATTTATCAGCGATTTGACCCGCCAAGGCGGAAAACAAAAAAAACGGCAATACAAACAGCATCGCCGCCAGATTGTTGAGCAAACTGACACGCATCCCCAATTTTGCCGCTGCCATAAAGGTCAGTACTAAAATCAAACCTTGCTTAAATACATTGTCATTGAACGCCCCTAAAAACTGGGTGGCAAACATGGCACTAAACCGTTTGTATTTAAAAAGCGCAAATTGGGTACTCATGAGCAATCCTAGAAATGTCTGATGATGACTATCTTAACAAATATTTTACAAAGGGTTGCGAAAATGTTTGGTTAGTAAAATGTTTATGCTAAAATCGCCTAGTGCTCGCTCAAGGATTTGATTTTTATCATGAAACCAATAAATTTGCTACCCTCTGGTCAGTCAACCGCATTGGCCGATAACCCGTTTAGTTTTTTTTATGCCAGCTCTCCACTATCGTCCAATCCTTGTCCGTCAAATCCTTGCCAGAGCCCCGCCCATTCTAGCGTATCAAATCATTCGCTGTTTCGCTTGACCCCCATACGTTTGGCAATTACCTTGGTTAGTGTGGGTGTAGTGCCTGCTTGGGGGGCACAAACGCCAATAATGTCAGCTACTGTTAATAGTTTAGCTAATACTTCAGCTCACAGCACAGTTAATACTTTAGCTAATAGCTCAGCGACGAATAGCACGCTAACCACTAGCAGCGCAGCGCAGACCACCGCCAATGACAGCAAGGGTACCACGGCAACGCAAAATGCCACGCCTGCGGCAACTGCGCAAGATAGCATCACTACCGATGCCAATACCGCTCAGCCTTATCTGTATCAACTCAATCAGCAGCGCGTTGAAGATAAAATTGGTCAACAACTCGATAATCAGACTTTGGCAGACTTTAATAATTTTAACCAACCTGTGGCGACGTTGAAACAAAACCAACCTAGTGTCGGCTACAGTAAAGCATTAGATCAAGCCACACCGCAATCGGTTGCCAATCAAATCAACAATAGCAAGCCTGCAAGTGTGAATACTCAATCCCAATCGCATGCCCAAGCGCAAGTCACTGAGCAGCTAACCACCGAAAAACAGAATTTCGACGCGATTAATCAAAAGGTGAGCGAGCAAACCAATTTATCTAATCAAAATACCGCTAACCAAAATATTGCGAATCAGAATCTGACTAATCAAGGCGTCGCCAATGATGCCGGCAATATCAAATCCACCGACACCATCAATCCCAATGATTACTTGCCCGCCTATCAACAGCAAACAACGGCATTGACCACCCCACAAGCCAACTCAACCGTGACAGCAGAGCCGCAAGGCATCGTGGCGCGTTTGAAAAACAAACTAATAGGTCGCGGCGAAGGGCTCAACTATATTGATATCAGCTTTGCCAATGCAGATGCCAAACTCGAGCCTGCGCGTAATATCAAAGCGGCGTTGGAAAAAGTGACCGTCGAATCGGTGTCGGATTTTAATGCCAGTGTGAACAAATTACGCCAAATTGCCAAAGATGCGGCAGAGGCGGTGGGTTTTTATGACACTAAAATCGCCTTTAGGCATTTAGGCAAAGACAATATCCAAGTCAGCTTAGAGGTTGGCAAGCCCGTCATCGTGCAAAATCGCATCATTGATATCCGTGGTGAAGGTGGGGAAGGCGATAACGCGCTGCCGGTGTATCCCGTGATAGAAAAAGAAATCCCGCCCAAAGAAGGGGATGTGTTCAGTCATGGTATCTATAAAGCCGCAAAGGCCACGATTGAAGGCGTCGCGCAAACCAATGGTTACTTCGATGCCAAATGGCTCAATAGCTCGGTGGATATTATTTTGCCGGACAATACCGCGGATGTTGACCTAATTTATGACACAAAGACTCGCTATCACTTTGATGATGTGAAGATATATAGCATTGATAAGCAAGGCAATTTGACCGATGACCCAGATAAACTGCCTTTAAAGCCAAAGCTGATCAAAGCCTTAATGACGTACCAAAAAGGCGATGCCTACTATCAACCCTTTGTCAGCGAATTTACCAACAATTTGACTGCCACCCGTTATTTTAATGGGGTGGATGTGGATGTCGTCATGCCATCAGACGAAGCAGCAAGCGATATCGCATTTGAACAATCGGGCTCGGCGACGCTCAGCAATGCCAACAGCAGCAATACCACAGCGGACAATACCGCGGACACTTCTGATACAGCCGCCGGTATTTCACCCGCCAATTCAACCGATCAAAGTCTCGCATCTCAAAGCAATTCAACTCAAAGCAACTCAGCTCAAAGTCAGTCATCCGAACTTCAATCCGCAGGTACTGTCGATAGCACGACGCAAAAAACCGTCAATCAGGTGCAAGACCCCAATGACATCGCGCCGATTCAATTTGAAGTCGATGACTCGACCGAACAACGTCTCAATGCCATCAGCCGAAAAGCCAAAAATTTATTGGCCGCACCCGAAGATATGGAATTATCACCCGAGGCTGAAAATAAAAGTAAAAATCCGCTGGTGGTCATTGCCAATGCGGTCAGTAAAACGGCAAAAAAACTGGATAAAGACAAAGACTTACCCATCAAACCACGAGAAGACCAAGTCATACCAAAGCTCACGCCACAACAAGTGTATGAAACAAAGCAAATCCCAACCTATGTGGTACTCAATGCCACCAAGCCGCATGAGGCACAGGTGGGTTTGGGTTATGAAACGGACGTAGGCGTGCGCTTGATCGGTAAATACCAAAACAACTTGGTTAACCGAAGTGGTCTGCAGACTGGGGCATCAGTAGCATTATCCAAAGTCGATCAAGCGGTGGAATTTACTGCCAGTTTACCCTATAAGCATCCCCTCAACGATAAACTAACAGGCACAGTCGGCTATCAACACAAAGAAGTTGATGACCTAGTCAACACCTTTGAGGCGGACACGGTCTATGCCAGTATTGCCCGCAATATTTATCATGATAGTGGTTGGAATCGCACCTATTCGCTGCGCTACCGCGGCGATAAACTCACAGTCGATCCTGAAAAATATAGCACCGATAGCTTGCCTTATCCTTTTAACAACTACGCATCGGATTATACCCAACAAGCCTTGTTAGCGGGTTATGCAATTAATAAAACGGTAGCAGACAATATGCTGACGCCAATGTGGGGTTATAGCCAACGTTATTCGCTTGAAGTCGGTGCTAAAGGGGCACTGAGTGACACCAATATGGCCATTCTACGTGCGGGTGGTACTGGGATGTATACTTTTGGCAAAGATAACAAACAACAAGTGATTGGGCGACTGGATTTGGGTTATCTATATAGCGGTGATTTTTATGATGTGCCTTATCGTTCACGCTTTTTTGCAGGCGGTGATTCTAGTATCCGCGGCTACAACACCGATAGTTTAGCACCGACCTATGGCGGCGAAAATTTCTTAGTCGGCGGTGATGCCTTAGCGGTAGGGTCGGCAGAGTATAACTATGAGTTTAGACCGAGCTTTCGTGGCGCTGTGTTTACTGACTTTGGTAATGCGTATGATACAACTGGCGAATATGATAACGCAACGGCGGTCAGTATCGGTACAGGTATCCGCTGGCAATCACCGATAGGCTTGGTACGGCTCGATGTGGCAAAAGGTCTGACAGGGGATAACAACGATGTCCGTTTACACTTCTTTATCGGCTCACCGTTATAATAATTTGGCTAAAAATCACGGCATTATTTTATGCAAGGTTTTTAGTTAAGATTTTTGGATAAAACTTTGCTAGTATGGAAGGTTTATCCAATATACCGCCCATATACAGCGCATAGAACCTGTGTTTTTGTAGTTAGCCAACGATTGATTTGCGATATTAATGAAAGACGATAATAACAACGACTCATTGCCCGAAGATGGCACCAAGCCTGACGATAAATCATTGGTAGATAATGACCTAGACGGTAAAATAGACACTGAAAATCTAGAAACTAAAAGTCCAGACGGTGAAGATTTAGACCCTGCAAAAGAAGAGGCGGGTTGGCTTCGACACTGGTATCGGCAGGGTTTTGTCACCAAAATTGTGATGGTGTTAGTCGTTATTTTGATTGTAATATTGTTAGGGGCTTATTATGCCGTCGGCACCCCATGGGGTACACGGTTACTTATCAATGCCATCGTTCAAGAAACAGGTATCAGCCTAAAATATGGTAAAGGCAATCTTCGCGATGGCATTTGGGTTTACGATCTTAAAATTCCTGATAAACCGCCAAAAAATTATGTCGAAGTCACCGTTGATAAAGCCTATGTCAAAATTGGCTGGCGCGCCCTTATCAATAAACAAGTGCATCTGCGTGAAGCCAACATCAATCGCATGGTCATCACCTACAAAAAACCCCCTTCCAATAAACCCTTTGATTACCCACGCATCGCACTGCCTGTTAACTTAACCTTAGATGACGTAAAAGCAAATTTAGTGCGCTATCAGCAAGTGACCCGCGACCCCATCGATTTTAAACAAGCGCATGTCCAAAATTTTACTTGGTATGATACCCAAATCACGGTTGGCGAAGGCAAATTGGCGTATAACAATTTATTAAGCGTTGATAAAATCAAAGGCAAAATTGACCTGCAGCATGATTATCCGCTGGATGTGACAGGACTGGTCATCGTCAATTCATTGTCAAAAGTGTATGTCGATGCGCTCGATACCCATGCCACAGGCAGTTTGAAATTTTTGACCGCGGATATAAAGAGTAAATACAATAAATCGGATGTTACTGGGCATTTAACGGCGCAGCCGATGGATAAAAACGCGCCATTTAATGCCAAACTTGAATGGAAAGATGTGTTATTGCCCTATGCCACCAGTCAAAACATCCATCTAAAAAATGGCTTAGCGACTGCGAGCGGGGTGACCAATAATATCCAGCTGCGTATCAATGCTGATTTGACTGCCAAAGATATCCCCGATGGCCATTATCAAGGTCGCGGCGTGATTGCCAATCAAAAACTCAGTATCGAATATCTCACGGCTAAAGTCGCGCAAGGGACATTGACGAGTCAAGGCACGATTGATTGGCATGACCGCACCCGTATTGCCCTCATGAATACGGGGAATGGCTTTAAGATTCGTCAGTTGTTGCCAAAAGACATCGCCCCCTATGCGCCAGAGACCTTAACAGGCAAATTAGGCATCGTCTATGATGTGGCAACCGATAAATTGCCGATGCAAGTACGGGCAAATCTGCGCCAAGATGACGGTGAAATTATCAATGCCGATATCCGACAAGCCAAAGGCAACCATAAACCTTATACTATCGATGCCAATTGGCAACGGCTGATACGTCACAATTTACCGAGCATTGGCGAGCTTAACAGTCCCAATGGCAAAGCGCAGGTGATTTTTCAGCCGGCAGACGGCAAGCGACCCAGCAGTGTACAAGCGCAAGTCAATGCCAATATACTAAAGCTCAATCAAGCCCCAAGCGGTAATTACCAAGTCGATGTCAATAAAACAGGTCAGCTGGTTGACATCACTCAATTGCTGTATCAAGGCGTGGCAGGTAATTTGGCAGGCAATGGTAAAATTAAACTTGCCAGTGGCAATCAGCCGTTAGCTTGGCAAATCAATGCCAAAACCAATCATTTAAATGCCCACAGCATTTTAAATAGCATCCCGCTGCAAGACTTGACAGGCAATGTGGTTGCCAGCGGTACCCTGCAACAGCTCCGCCAAGCCAATCGAGCAGTTGTGACCCGTCATGATGTCACTATCAACCAAATTGACATGACAGGGGATTTAGTGGGCGCCAACAATAGCAAAAAACACTTAGCGTTAAAAGGCGCAGGCAAAGTACGTGCCGATCTACTGGGCAATAAGTTATCTTATATCGCCGCCAAATTTGATGGTAGCCTCAACGCGCCAAACGTACCCGCAGGCTCATTTAAATTTGATATTGCAGGCACGCCACAACAGCTCAAAATTAATCAATTTAGTCATCAAGGTAAAGAAGGCTACATCAACGCCAACGGTAGCTTTGATATGACCAATGGTATCGGCTGGCATATCAGTGCTGACATGAAAAATTTTGATGCCAGCTATTTTGTGCCAAGTCTGCCAAGCCAAATCACCGGCACCATCAATACCGATGGCTATTGGCGGGCAGGCGCTCAGTATATTCATATCGCCAATATGAATCTCAAAGGCAGACTAAAAAATCAACCTTTGATGGCAACGGGTCAATTGACCGCAAAACTGAATTTGCCAAAAGACCTCAGCACGCTGCGCCAAGTCATTGAAAATAGCGCCAATAATCAAAAATACGGACAAATCCGCCGTCTTGTTGAAAGTCTGCAAGCCAATAATCTGCTGGTACAATGGGGCAGCAATCGCATCACCGCCAATGGCAACCAAAATCAACTAGTGACCAGTGTCGATATCAGCACACTCAATCAGCTAATGCCGCAGCTAAAAGGTATCGTTAAAGGCGGTATTGTCTTAACCCAAGGTAACAACCAAGCCCTGCCTAACATCTATGTGGATTTAGTCGGGCGTAACATTTCACTGCCAAACTTTGTGGTACTCGATGCCAAAGTCACCGGCAAATTGGTCAATCTTGCCAAATCACCCAGTCAGTTGCAATTGACTGCAACGGGTATCAATATTGCCAATCAACCGCTGCGCTCTTTGCAACTGTATTTTAACGGTACTCAAGACAATCACACCTTGGATGTCAAAGCAGATAGCACCAAAGGACAAGTACAAGCGACGCTCAAAGGTCGTATCGATCTTGCCAAAAAACAGTGGTCGGGTATGCTCGGTAATGGGCAAATTGGTACCAAATATGCCAAGTTGCAACAGCTACAACCCGCACAAATGCTATTTGGCTGGCAAAACCTGAATGTACAAATGGCGGCACACTGCTGGCAAATGGTTGGGCAAAACGGCAGTCTATGTCTAAAAAACAACCTTGTGGTCAGTAATGGGCAAGGCAATGTCGATGTCAGCGTGCAACAAATTGATAGCCAAATTTTCTCTGTGGTGATGCCGCGTGATATCGCTTGGTCAGGTAAACTCAACGGCACCGCACTCGTTCATTGGCAGAAGAACCAACGACCCAGTATCAATGCCAGCTTCTTTACCGATAACGGGGTATTTGGTACCGCCGCACAAACCCCTGAAGAAAATCCAACGACCATTGCCTATGAGCGTATCAGTGTCATCGCCCGTTCAACCGCAGAAGGGCTGAAACTTCGTGCAGATATCAAAACCGCCAATGGCGCGGGCAATGGTTATTTGGACGCCACCGTCAATCCCTATATACAGTCAAAACCGATTTCAGGCACCGTTGTTTTCCAAGATATTGACTTGGCGGTATTTAAACCTTTCTTCCCATCGTTTGAACGCTTGACAGGTAACGGTCTGGTGGCAGGTAAAATCAGTGGTTCATTAATGCAGCCCAAATTTGTGGGCGATATTGAGTTACAAGATGCCGGTCTTAGCATCACAGGCGTGCCGATGCGCTTTGATAAGATTAATGTGTTATCGCACGTGGCAGGCAATCAAGCCTCTATTGATGGGTCTTTTGCCAGTGCAGGCGATGGTCAAGGCACCATTACCGGTACAGTTGATTGGACACGTGAGTTGCAAGCCAAGCTGAAGCTGCAAGGCAAAGACTTGCAAGTGAGCCAGCCGCCTGCGATTTCTGCCATTATTAATCCAATTTTTGATGTGATTGTCAAACCTAGCCAGCGCTACGTGAATATCGTCGGCGTGATTGATGTGCCTCGCGCCACCATTCGCCCCCCTGAGGCCACAGGCAATGTGGTGAGCAAATCCCCAGATGTTAACGTGATTGATAGACGCTTGATGGGTCAGATTGATGATGTGCTAAAAGTCACTCAACCCTGGAGCATCAACGCGGATGTGGGTGTGGATCTCGGCGATCGCGTAAGCTTCCAAGGTTTTGGGGCGCGGTTACCATTGGCGGGTGCGCTGCATATTACCCAGCGCGGTCAAGGCACCATGAAAGCAGAAGGGGTGGTACAAGTATCACGCCGCTCAAAAGTCGAAGTATTTGGGCAAAGCTTGACTCTAAACTTTGCGCAAGTTCGGTTCAATGGTGAAGTGATGAAACCACTGCTAAACGTAGAGGCAGTAAAAGACGTGCAAGGCGTACAAGTGGGTGTCAAAGTCAAAGGCAGCACCAGTGCGCCAAATATTACCGTGTTTAATAATGGCGGACTCAGTGAACAGCAGGCGATGAATGCGTGGGTGACAGGTAGTCTAAATAACAATTCAGGTCAAAATACCAACGAACAAGACTTTAGAAACCGCGTCGACAATACCATTGCCGCAGCAGGGTTAAGTTATGGCTTAAGCGGGACGCGCCAATTTACCAACCAAATTGGTCGGGCGTTTGGGTTGCAGCGTTTAACGTTAGATGCCAATGGCTCGGGCAATGACACCTTGGTCAGTCTAACGGGGTATATCACCCCAGACTTGTTTATACGTTATGGGGTAGGCGTGTTCACCTCGCAGCCTGAGCTCAGTATGCGTTATCAATTAACAAGACGCTTGTATATTGAGTCTAAATCTGCCATCAATAACTCTGTCGATTTGATTTATAACTGGCGCTATTAATGGGTTGATAAACAGTAAAAAGGCTGAGTTAATGCTCAGCCTTTTTTGGTTTCACTGTTTGTTGGTTTCACGGTTTGTTGGTTTTACTGTTTTTTAGCTTAAGTTTTGGTTAAGGACACCAATTACGCACACCATAAAACAGCACTTGCGCCTGTTTGATACAGCGATTGAGATAATCTTGTTTACCTTGTACCTCGGTGGGGTCAAATTTGAGCCATTGATACACCCAAGAAAAATACATATTCACGCCCATATCTGCAATCAACAAGCGTACTTCTTGATTTAAATGTCCAAAGGCAGGTTGCATCGCCAAATCATCGGTCATGATTTGCGCAAACAAGCTGATTTGCTCATCAAGTGCATTTTGCACAGCTTGGTTGCCACCATAGCGCTCAGAGACAATAAAGTGCCAGTGCAATGACGCGTGCTCCACACTTTCTAAAAAGAAACGCACGCTTGAGGCAATTTGCCCTTCATGCGTTCGGGTGCGACCCAGCTGCAAATGATCGCGCAGACTTTGCAGCGTGTGACCGAGTTCTTCATTGACTAAGCAGGTGCCAAGCTCATCGATATCCTGAAAATGGCGATAAAAAGCCGTTGGCACCACGCCCACTTCGCGGCTAATCTGGCGAAGTGAAATCGACGAAAACGCATGCCCTGACCTCGATAACTGAAGCACCGATTGAAAAAAGGCTTGACGGGTTTGGCGTTTTTGCAAGTCACGGCTAGTCATTAGGTATCCAATCAGCGGGTTAAATAAGGAAAAATATTCTAAGCCGAAAACGCCAAATATACAATCGTTGACGATTGACGATTGATGATTGAAGCTCAGCGATGAGGTTTAAATATTCACCGACCAATTGCCCTTTAATGCTTGCGCGAGCCGATAGGCTTCATGATCATTCATGCCAGTCAGCATGTCTAAAATACACAATATATTTTGATAAACATCATCCCCTAATTGCCGACTAACATTGCTTAAATGGGCATTTAATAGATTAAGCAGTCGTAATTGCTCAAACTGAGCAATACTGTCTGCTGAATTACCCGTCAACGCGAGCGGCATAAACGCATCAAGTAGCGTATGTAAACAGCGGTTTGACATGATTTCAACGCGTACTTTGCTTGGATGTTGAAAAATACGGGTATGGGCTAGGCTTTTGGCTTCACTGATACTACTGCGTACATTATTCGGGCAGTAGTCAAATAAGCTGCCCGTCAGCTCACCTGCCAATAAAGCAGCTTGGTTGGCAACAAAGGCATCAGTGACTTTGTCTACCAATCGCCGCATTGCTCGACCCCGTAGCGCGGCTAATTTTTGGCTGATAGGCGCATTGGTCATGACTTCAGGCGGTACGCCAAGCCGTTTACCGACGAGTTTGAGCAGTAGTGGCTCAACTTCATGATACTCTAACATACCCAGTAAAATCCCATCTTCCAAATCAATCAGCGCATAACAGATATCATCGGCGGCTTCTAGCAAATAAGCCAATGGATGCCGCGCATAACCCCTTTGGGTTTTGGGTAATTGCAGCTGCTCTGCCAAATCATGCAAAAACGGCGCTTCACTTTCAAAGCAGCCAAATTTCTTGAGCGTTAAGGGCGAGGGCAGTGCGTCACTGTCACTGACTGGGTTGATAGGGGTGGAAAGATAAGGGTATTTCATAAAAGCGCCCAGCGTTGCCGCTGTCAAGCGCATGCCACCTGCATCAGGATGATGCTCGTTACGGGTCAGCAGTCGAAAGCCTTGCGCATTGCCTTCATACGCTAATAAATCTATTCGCTGGCGTGGGGTAAGCCGCCTTAGATACTGGCGCTGGGCAGGCTGAAAAAACCAATCTCGAATCGCCTGTTCACCCGCATGCCCAAACGGGGGATTACCGATGTCATGTGCCAAACAAGCTGCCTGCACAATGACTCCCATGTCCGAAATCGTAAAGCCGCTTGGCAAGTCATTACCGAGTTTCTCCGCGCTCATCATCCCTAGTGAGCGCCCAATACAAGATACTTCAAGCGAATGGGTTAAGCGGGTATGAATACCCATCTCATGGGTTAACGGATGCACTTGGGTTTTTTGATTCAATTGGCGAAAAGATTGCGAAAAAACCAGCCTGTCATAGTCCTTATGAAATGCCGTCCTTGACATCTTGGATTGGGTAAACTGATTGCTATGATAGATAGGTTTGGCAGATAACAGCGCTTGCCATTGCTTGTGTGTATTTTTTTTCATTATTATTTTCAGTCTTACAGAAAAATGGGGTGAATGGGATTAACTAACTAGCTAATTGATTCTAGCTAGATAATTGATTATTAACCAGTTTGGATGAATATTTTTTCAAAAGTTTGATGACACTATACCATTTATCGCAAAAAATGACCAAATAGGAATTTTTCTGATAAAACAATTGTGTAATTTTTTATTATTGTTATAATTTAGTAACAAATACATTGTAGAATGTAATCAATATAAGATAAATGTAATACCAAACCCAATAATTAAAGCACTGCCCAATGACGAGCAGTGAGCGACTT
>NZ_DAMBBC010000019.1:0-50066 GCF_032057165.1 Moraxella sp. CTOTU48717
TGGGTTTGATTCTTTCATATAGCTATAATACTATATTTTATGGGTTTGGTATAATTAAATGGCACAAAGTCTAAATTTGCACACTGCTTGCTAGCAGAAAGTTAAGAAAATATTGTAATTGGATATATATTGTAATTGGATATATGTAGTCAAATAATCGTCAATGATACAGTATGAGATAACCGATTAGCTAAGTGACTGATTTAAGTGAATTGATATAATAAAGAGCTGCTTTTTAATTAATATTTTAGGCAGCTCTTTAAGAAGCTTAAGCTCAAGAGAATTGAGCTTAAAAAATTTCAACTTAAGAGAATTGGGCTTTAATCTAAGCTGGTAGTTTACTTGCCAACACATCTACTTTTTCAATAGAAGGCGGTTCTGAAAATAGTTCATCTGCTTGGGCCATCAACGCGGCGGCAACCTTGCCCGATAAATGAGCCTCGCGACCTGCTTCATCAGGGAATGCATCAAAAATACCAAAGGTTGAAGGTCCAAGGCGTAGACCAAACCACGCAATTGTAGCGGGTTCATTATTGACGATAGGCAGACCAGCTTTTAGGAAATCTTCTACTTGTTGTTCTTTACCTGGTTTAGCTTCAAGACGGACATATAAAGCGGTTTTAACCATCACTAATACTCCAATATTGACTAGCCGACATTGACTAGCATTAAAATTGAGTCTAAACCACTGTTATATTCATGTCAAACGGCTTTACCGCATAGCTTTGTTGTATATAGGTTACATAAACATTTATGCTTTAAGTCGTGGGGAATGTCTGTATCCGCCTAAATTTGAGGTTGATATTACTTCCTTTATGCTTGCTTTAACCATAACAAACAAGCATAAGTGATAAGGTGTAAATGATGTTGCACTCGCTACCCTTGATTGGGTACACTGGTAAAACGATGAATGACGGCATTTTACCGAGGGCTATTTTTCGCGCAAACACATTCGCGCAACTACAGCCGCAAAATGTAAGCTTAGCTTGTATCTTCAACCTTGCGCCCTTGACCTTGCACCTTTAGCCTAGCCTAGCGTAGCCTCAGAATATCGACTATCTTTCATTAATTCTATCAGATTAGACTGACTGACCCAAGCCAGCCTGTCTGCAATACACTAAAAACACTGCATTTAATTAAACTAACCCGCTATTAAACCCACTCACTATTACAAAAGGATAAATCCATGAAAGCCGTATCATATGTTATCAATAACCAGGATGATTTTAAAAATTCATTGGTAGATATTGAAAAAGCGAAGCCTACGCTTAAGGAGCGTGATGTACTGGTAAAAGTTCAGGCAATCTCTGTGAATCCAGTTGATACCAAAGTGAGAAAAAATTCGTCTGAAGCAAATAATCGTATTTTAGGTTGGGATGCCGTTGGGGAAATTATCGAAGTTGGCTCAAAAGTTACCTCGTTTAAAGTAGGAGATTCTGTTTGGTATGCTGGCGATTTAACCCGAGATGGTAGTAATGCTGAGTTTCAAGCAGTCGATGAACGAATTATCAGTCTTAAACCAATTACAGTATCTAATGCAGAAGCAGCAGCATTGCCATTAACTGCAATAACGGCATGGGAAATGCTTTTTGATCGGTTTCAAATTTCAGAAACAGAAGTTGGCAGTATTTTAATTATTGGTGGTGCAGGCGGTGTAGGATCAATCGCTATCCAACTCCTAAAAGCAAAAACAAATCTGACGGTTATAGCAACTGCTTCGCGTGAAGAAACGAAATCTTGGGTGGAATCACTTGGTGCCGACCATGTCATTGATCATAGCAAAGATTTAAATGCACAAATCGAGACACTAGGCATTGCAAAACCAAAATACGTATTCTCTACAAATCATACAGAAACATATATCAACCAAATAGTTTCTCTGATTGCACCACAAGGCAAGCTTGGATTGATCGATGATCCACAAACATTTGATATTATGCCGTTTAAGACTAAATCTATTTCTATCCATTGGGAGTTGATGTTCACCCGTTCAATGTTTGAAACCGATGATATTGAAAAGCAAGGTGAATTGCTGCAACAGGTTGCCCAGTTAGTTGACCAGCAAAAAATTAGAAGTACGCTTAACCAAAATCTAGGCAATATTAACGCTGCAAACTTGGAAAAAGCACATAAGCTGCTTGAATCAGGTAAGTCAAAAGGCAAAATTGTACTAGAAAACTTCTAAAACACACCTTGTAAAACTCATATTTTAAAACATATCTTGGGTAAAAAGCCCCTTAAAGTAACTCACCAAACGGCTGGCGGAACGAAAACTGCCAGCCGAAATCACTCATCATCTTGGCTGTGCCAATATGCCAAACTCAATAACTAAAACGATAATCAATAAAGTACTGCCACTAAGATGATGACAAGCCATGCCATCAATATAGAGATGACAGAAATCAACGCGGCTTGGGTATATTGATGGTTCATACAGTTATTCCGACACGCTAATACGCTTTATGAATCTAATAAACTTTGCGTATAATTTTCGATACCCATCGAGGTCATTAGTTCCATCTGCGTTTCTAGCCAATCAATGTGCTCTTCACTCCCGTCTTTGAGTTTGACCAATAATTTGCGAGAGACAAAATCGCTTTTCTGCTCACATAAAGCAATCGCATTTTTGATGATGTCAGTTTTTTGATACTCTAGTTGCAAATCACAACGCAAAATTTCAGCGACATTTTCACCGATTAAAATTTTGCCAAGCTCTTGCAAGTTTGGCAGCCCATCTAGCATTAAAATACGCTCAATGAGGTCATCTGCCCATTTCATCTCATGAATCGACTGATGATACAATTTTTCGTTAAGTTCACTCAGTCCCCAGTTTTTGGCGATACGTGCGTGTAAGAAGTATTGGTTAATAGCAATCAATGCCTGACCCAAAACTTGGTTTAGCGCTCTTAGAATTTCTTTATCGACTTGCATAATGTTTACCTTAGTTGCCTTATTGCTTTGTCGCCTTATTCAGAGATGTCACCGAGCTGAGATTGCAGATAATTAGGTAGTCCCATCATATCAATCAGTCTTAACTGCTGCTCTAACCAATGCGCATGGTCTTCTTCGGTATCGACCAATTGGGCGACCAAAATCTCACGGGTTACATAGTCTTGCTCTTGCTCACAAAGCGCAATGCCGTCTTTGAGATGTTGACGAACTGCATACTCAAGCTGCAGATCGGCTTTTAGCATACTTGGCACATCATGACCGATGTTGATATCGGCAACTTTCATATTGGGTGTGCCTTCTAGCATCAACACCCGATTGATTAAGGCACGCGCATGATCGCTTTCTTCTTCCATTTCATGATGCATACGCGTATGAAGTTTTGGATAATGCCATTCATGATACATTTGCGCATGAATAAAGTACTGGTCACGAGCCCCCAGTTCACCACTAATTAAGAAATTTAGATAATCAATAACAGCTTGGCTGCCTTTCATGGGTATATCCTTGAAAAATGAACAGAAACAAAGGTTGGGTATTATCTGAAATACTAAATTAAAGTGACGTTAAAAACAATTCATCGCAGCAAATAATTTACAATATTTGTCAGTCGCTCATTCATTGAGATTAATGAATAAGTTTGGATGTGTACGCTAACAGCTCATTAGGCAACGTTAATACATTAGGCAACTTCAATAAATAGGTGCGTATAGTTATTGATGCTCTGGGCGTACTCTTCGAGATAACCTTCAATCATTGGCTGACAGCCGCCACAACAAGTAGCCACATCAAGCTCAGCTTGTAATGCTTCTAAGCTGTCATGACCTTGTTCAATGGCTGTTTTGATTTGACTTTCTTTGACCGCATTACAGATACACACAAACATACGCACCTCGTTGATAAATTTTCTTATATAATAATGATAATTATTCTTATTATCAATAAAAATTTTATCAGTCAGGTTATTCACTGACAAACGCAATCTTGGTTAGCTTGTTTTCGCTCGCTGTTGCTAGGATTTGCGCGACGGTATCATATCGACTGTCTTTATCGACTCGCAGCTGAATGCTTGGGGTCTCGCTTAATTTGCCTTGTTCGGCAAAGCGCGTGTTTAATTGCGCCAAACTGACACTGGCATCATCCCAAAAAATCTTGCCATCTTTATCAATGCTTACTTGTATCACTTTGGGCGGGGCTTCATTGACTTGTGCCGAGGTTTTGGGCAAATTTAGCGGCACACTGGGATTGATTACCGTTGCCGTGACCAAAAAAATAATCATCAAGACCAGCATGATATCAATCAGTGGAATCAGATTGATTTCATTCATGCCCGTCGAAGCGTCATCACCGAGTTGAAATGCCATAAGTTATTCCCTGTTTATTCATTTATCTGTTTAGCGATGGGTCAAGGTTAGGCGTTTTTCAGCATTAAGTCAGCGGCGTTAGTTTGTTGCTTGGGCTGCGAGCTGGTTTGCAAATGGGGTTGAGCGGCTAAACTAGTTTGCGTAACTTGGCTGGAAGAATTCATCAACACGTTGGCAAGCAAGGTATGCGCCGTGTCATTCGCTTGGTGCATGGCTTTGCGATTAATTCGTACTATGACATTGTACATAATGACCGCAGGAATCGCTACCGCAAGCCCAAGCCCAGTCATAATCAAAGCCTCCCCAACCGGTCCTGCGACTTGACCAAGTCCGGCTTGACCTGATTTAGCAATGCTATCTAAGGCATGAAAAATCCCCCACACGGTACCAAATAGCCCAATAAAAGGGGCAATGGCAGCGGTCGTGCCAAGGATATTTAAGCCCTGCTCACTGGCAAAACGGTAGCGATTGAGCTGTTGCAGTAACTGCTGCTCAGTGACCAATTTTTGATTGTCTAGAGATAAGGTGGCGAGTTGAGATTGCTGTTGGTAAATTTGCTGAGTCAAATCTTGCGACACTGTCTTAGCAATTTTTTGGCTATTTAAGATACGTAAAATACCTGTAATCCAAGACAGCATCGATAAAACAATTAACACAAAAAATAACGTCTTGGTCACTACATCTGTATATTGCCAGTAATTTGCAAAATCCATAATCATTCCTATAACACGATAAATATAAAAACTAACTTTAAATGTTAGTATAAATGATAATCATTATCAACAAAAATATTAAAAATTAGGCTTAATTTAACCAGCGACTTTACAATAAAATCCAACGACTTTAATTTAAGCAAATTTAAAATCTAATAATTTTAAAATCAAATGACTTTAAGATAAAGTAACTTTAAAATTAAGTAACTTTAAAACCTCATACTTTTTTATCTTCGCTTTGTGTTAGCTTTACCTTGGGCAAAACTAGCACAAGGTTATTGATAACCTACAGTATCGAGTAGGATGACTACCTTACGCAAAATGCCGTTTTCGGTTACACCGATGAAGACCCTAGGCAATTGTCTTGATACCCCGCCAAACCTTGTGGAAGTAGGGCGAGTAAAAAATTGGATTTTGGACATAATTAAAATTTTTCTGCAATATTTTGTGAAAATATTAAACCGCAATGGGCAATCCATCATGCTGATGGTTATCACCCATTGAGTTTAAAACTGATAACTTAGCGCTACTTTGACATTGCGTCCCATGGCTTTATCACCGGTATTGGATACGTGCTCATAGTAGTAGGCATCTGTAAGGTTATACACGCCAGCATCCACAGTTAATTGTGGTAAAGTGCTTGGACGATAGCTACCAAATACATCATAGGTGGTAAAACTTGGCAAATCAGCGACGGCAGTAGCGCTGGTGCGACGCGTTAAACCTTTGACATGGCGGATGGCGCTTCCAAGGCTGAATTTATCATTAATGTCATAATTAAAGCCAAGGTTTAACTGATCGCCTGAGTCTTTATTGAGTTGGTAACCTTGCTCAGTTTCGCTTTTGGCATGGGCATAGCCTGCATTCAAGCGCATATTATTTAGCCGATATTTTGCGCTCAGCTCATAGCCTTTGACGGTAGTCTCGCCGGCATTGATGTAGCTAGCACATTGCCCGTCTGTCACTGAGTTACCTGTGGTACAGTCAATGCCTGTTATGCGGTCGATTTTATTGTCATACTGGGTATCAAAGACTTTGGCGGTCAGCGACATACTGTCTTGACTGTCAAACACCCCCTGAAAACGGCTACTGATACCCAGCTCTGCGTTTGCGCCTGTTTCTGCTTCGAGGTCTTTATTGACGAAGGTTTGCCCAGATTGGTGAATGGTTTCTGGCAAGGGTGGTCCATTAAACAATTGGGTATAACTGGCAAATAAGCTGTGGTTTGGCGTTAGTTTAAATTCCCCTGCTATTGCGCCCGACACTTGATTATAGTCGTCACTGCTTAAGCGCTCTGATGGCTTATAGTGGTCAAAGCGCACGCCAGGCGTCAGCGCAAATCGTCCCAATTCGATTCGGTCTTGTAAGTACACCCCTACGCTGGTAGCGTCTTCTGTGATATCACTACTCTCTAAGGTCGCTGATTTTTTATAGCCTTCTACCCCATAGTTGAGCGTATGGGTCAAAGCATGATCACCATGATGTTGCGTCAGTTGCTGTTTGATACTTGCCGTCATGCCATCGGTTTTGCCTGACGTGGCTATACGCATGGGGGTCGTTCCGCGTAGTCCTTGTGACAGCGATTCATTGGTTAAATGATAAATTTTGCTGTTTAGCTCAAAATTGCTATGCGGTTTATATTCATAGCCGAGTGCATAGGTTTCATTATTGGTGTAGCCAGGATGAATATTATCGGGTAAATTGGCTTGGTAGCCGATATTGGGGCGAAACGGATAGTTGCCGTCATTGTCATAGCTTTGGTAACTGGCAGTAATTTTGTGACCTTCTGCCGGCATCACATTGACTTTGGCTAGTATACTTTTGATAGTAATATCATCACCTTGGATATGGTTGCCTTTGCCATCTTCGCCGCCATCGCTGTCACGCTCACTATAAGACACAATCATGTCCAATTGCTCATTGGGTTTGGCATAGGTCGTTAGGCTTCGTTGAAATTGCTGATCGTTACTGGCATAGCCCAGTTTAACCTTTGCCCCCATTTTTTGATCAGGTAGTAGCAAGTCTTGTGCATCCACCGTGGTAAACGCCACACCGCCACCGATGGCATTATTGCCCAAAGTCACTGAGTTATTACCCACTGACACTTCTGTTGTTTTATACAAATCTGGGTCAAGTCCACTAATCCCGGCATGGTGAAAGCCGCGCGTTTCCGGTTGGCGCACCCCATCCACGGTGATTTTTAAGGCACTGCCTGCATTGTCTGAGCCCAAACCGCGAATATAAATATGCTGATCCATCCCCGACGTGCCACCGACATTCACCCCAGCAACCGTCGGTAAATATTGATTGAGTAAATCAGCTTGCTGTACCTTGACTGAGCTCTCATGGCGGACATTCTCAGTTTGTTTGGCTGGGGTATATTGACGGGCATTAAAAGTAATGGTCTGCAAAGTAGTGACGGGTTCTGGCTCACTCGCTGTTGCCAACGGTGAATAAAGGGTGGTTAATACACACAGACTTAAATAGCGCAAAGCACCACGCGGCGGTAAACTAGCATTGGCAGTATTCATAAAATCACTCAGATATATAAAAAAAGAGAAGCGTTACAAAGCGGCAAGAATAATATAAATGATAATCATTATCAATTAATTTTTCCAATTATTTCCCCTTTTTTCGAATATCTAACGCTAGTTATCTATAAGTAACCAAGTAAAATCAGGCAGTATTAAACGAAATTATAAAGTGGCTTAAAGTTCGCCCAATAATCCATTCAACAAGTTATAACAATTTCACCCCGCCAAAATTTTGCTAATCTCTCCTATACAGGAGCCACAATTGGTGCCTGCTTTGCAATGTTTGCCAACCTCAACGACGGTTTTGCAGTGATATTTTTTTATCGTCTCAACAATGGTATTTTCTCCCACTAACATACAAGAGCAAACAATCCGCCCTGTATCAATAAAACCCGTGGCAGGTTTGCCCATTAGTAGCCATTTACGCGTATGGCTATCAAGACTTCTGCCAAATTGGCTATCTAGCCAGTTATGGGTAGGTAGTTTATGCTCGTGGGTGCTCAAAAATACTAGCGCATGGACTTGCCCGTTTTGCAATATCGCAAGGCGTAAATCTTGGCTGGTGTTATCGGTATCAATATGTTGATAATGGATAATATCAAAGTTGTAGGCTTGCGCCTGTTGATTGAGCCATACACTTAACTGCTGTTGCCAATATTGCTTATCAAACCAAGTGGTCATGACCGCAGACTGATTATCAATGGCAAAAAAATACTGGCTACTGTTTGACTGGCGATTACGCACCCAATAAGTCATATCTGGCGATTCGAGCCAAGTTAGCAGGTTTTCATCACAATGTTTATCAATCAATAACCATCCAAATGCTTGCATGGTTAGCTTTTGCAGCCTGACAGGTTGGTGCTTGAGCTGCGGTTGCTGTGAAAAGGGGTCATGATGATTGCTGATAAGCTTACCGACACGCGCATTGGCGGCAAAGTGCTGATTCCAGTGCATAGGTATAAACACATCGCCTTGGCGTTGCTTTTCAGTCACATCAGCCCGCACTAAGATAGTACCATTGGGACTGTTAACTTGCACAAAATCGTTATTTTGTACACCTAAAGGTTTGGCGTCACTCGGGTGAATCGCAACCAGTGGGTGCGGTAAATGCTGATTAAGCTGTGGGGCAATCCCTGTACGGGTCATGGTATGCCATTGGTCACGCGAGCGACCTGTGTTAAGCACCAGTGGATATTGCTCATCAGGCAATGACTTGGGTACCGCAGGATTAACGGTGACAAAATGCAGTTTTTGGGTATCGGTATAAGTGGTGCCAATAGTGGTGTGTGCGTCTTGTTTTTGTAGTCCAAAATAATGCGGTTGACCCCACTGAAACGGTGCCAAGTTATCATACTCGTTTTGGCTAATATTGGCTAAATGGCTGATGTTAAAACTTCGGCTATCTGTATTTTTTTCACCGCCATTCTTCTCGCCACTAAGCCGAGCGTGTTCGGCAAACACTTGCGATTCGTGAGTGTAATCAAAACCCACAAAACCCATTTTCTGTGCTACTTGGCTGACTATCCACCAGTCGGGCTTGGCATCAGCAAATGGGGTGACTAAGCGGCGCTGACGAGAGATACGGCGTTCGCTGTTGGTGACCGTGCCTGATTTTTCACTCCAGCCTTGCGCGGGTAAAGCTACATGAGCAAAGTCGAGGGTGTCGCTGTCTTTTGAGCAGTCAGACACGATGACCAGTGGGCATTGCTGTAACGCCATGGCAAATTTGTCTGCTTCTGGCAGACTGACCACAGGATTGGTCGCCATAATCCAAATCGCTTTAATTTGCCCCTCCAAAATAGCATCGGCACATTGGGTTGCCTTGACACCATCCTTACCACTAATGCTAGTCGGTGCTTGCCAAAAGTTGGCTACCGTTTGACGATGGTCGTTGTTTTTGAGCTCAAAATGACTGGCTAGCAGATTGGCTAACGCCCCGACCTCTCGCCCACCCATGGCATTGGGCTGTCCTGTAATTGAGAACGCCCCTGCCCCTTGATAACCCAGTTTGCCTGTATAAAGGTGGCAATTGATAATGCTATTGACCTTATCAGTGCCATTACTGGCTTGATTGACGCCCATGGAGTAAAAACTCACGGTTTTCTTGGTAGTGGCAAACAATTGGTAAAACTCGGTTAAATCACTTTCGTTGACACCACAGATTTTGGCAACTTTTTTAATCGTCCAACTGTCACTGGCTGCAAGCGCATCAGCAAGATTGTCACAATGCCTGAGATAATCGTGATTGGCATAGCCGTTTTGGTGCAAGTAATTGAGTAGTCCGACAAATAAATGGGTATCTGTGCCAGAGCGAATCGGCAAATGCAAGTCGGCAATCGCGGTGCTGTCAGTGGCCCGCGGGTCAATCACCACGATTTTTTTATTGGGATTGGCTTGTTTGCTGGATTTTAACCGACCAAATAAAATCGGATGACACCACGCCATATTCGAACCGATAATGATAAATAGGTCGCTGTTTTCGATGTCTTCATAATTACAAGGCACAGTGTCCGAGCCAAATGCTCGCTTGTAGCCAGCCACCGCTGATGACATACACAGTCGAGAATTGGAGTCCAAATTATTGGTACCCAAAAAACCTTTAGTAAATTTGTTTGCCACGTAATAATCTTCGGTGAGCAGTTGCCCCGATACATATAGCATAACGCTGTCGGCGCCGTATTCATCAATGGTCTGTTGCAATGATTTAGCAACAAAATCGGTGGCGGCGTCCCAATCGACTGGCTCGCCATGAATCATCGGATGTGCCAAACGGCGGTCACGATCAAGCGTATCGCCCAACGCTTTGCCTTTGGAGCATAATTTGCCAAAGTTGGCAGGATGGGTTGGATCACCGTCAATGCTGACGTGTTGGGTATTCTCATCAATCGTCGCCAACACGCCACAGCCAACACCGCAATAGGCACAGGTGGTCTTGACTTGTGTCGGGGGGGATTTTTGTGGTGCTAAATGTTGTATAGTTGTTGTCACACGTTAACCTTTTACTATTTTTAATTTCTACCAGTCAGATCAGCCCGCCAGCAACTCTTCACAAAACGCTTTGCCAAACAGTAATTTATCTTTGATGGCTGAAATATCATGTTGATTTTGAATCAGTTCAAAAAACCAACCGCCCTCTTGTACATCACCATATAGCACTACAGATAAAATACGCTTGTCTTTTACGGTGATTTTTTGATAGATGCTATGGCTAGGATCTTGATAAATCAACTGCTCGCAGTCGTGAATTACATCGATATCACCTGCCGAAAATAGCGCCACGCCCGAGACCTTTAGCTTGGTTGCCGTTGGTTGTATGCTAAACACGGGCAAGGTGCTGCCTGGCTGCTCGTTTAAGGTATGTAGCAGAATATTGGCTTGCTCATACACAGGTGCGACGAGCCCAAATAGCTGGTTGTCAAACTGTACACACTCGCCAATCGCATACACGTCTGGGATATGGGTTCGCATTTGGTTATCAACCAAAATCCCTCGCTCGCAAGTGATACCGACCTGTTGCGCAAGGGCAATATTGGGTCGCACGCCGACGGTCATGATAATGCAATCGCTGTCAATGGTTTTGGCAGGGACGGATGTGTCGACATTATCCGTGTAAGTCAGTCCAGTAACCTGGTTATCCTCATCCACACAAATCGCTTGGGAGTTGGCATTGAGCACAAACTCAATACCTTTGTTTTCAAAGTAAGTTTGCAGTAAATCGGCAGCGGTTTTATCCAGTTGGCGATTGAGTAAATAGCCTGCCCCATGTACCACAGTGACTTTCGCTCCCTGTTGTACTAAGGCATTGGCAGCCTCAAGACCGAGTAACCCACCGCCGATAACCAGGCATTTTGGAGATTTTTATGCCAATTCGGTGACGTTTTCTATCTTTTAACACCAATTCCAGTTTTTAGTTGAGTTTGAAATTGGTGTCGATAGAAGGTCGCTGGTTTGTGCAAAGGTCTTTAATCAATTAAAAAGTTTTATAAGGTAAAAACTTTCCTGATAACAGGATATTGACGCGGTCTCCTGCAGGATTGTTTTCACGTTGAATGTCCATCGAAAAATCAATCGCACTCATAATCCCATCGCCAAATTCTTCATGAATTAACTCTTTTATGGTTAAGCCATACACACTGATTACTTCATATAAGCGGTAAATCAATGGATCAGAAGGCACCGCTGTTGGCAAGCTACCTTTATAAGGCACAACCTTTAACCACTTTATCTCATTTTCATTTAAATTAAATAAGCCACCTACTTTATTTGCTTGTTCATCATTTAAAGTCATTTGACCTAAGCAAGCGGCAGTAACCCATTCTTTGCTAAGTCCCACTTCTTTAGCAACTTTTTCCCAGGTCAGACCTTTAGAAACTTTGGTTGCAATAATTTTTTCTGTTACTTCTAGGCGATTTTTAATCATCATAGTCTCCTGCTAAATTAGGTAAAGCAATTTGTGTCATTTAAATGTATAAGCGATTTATGAAGAAAAAGTCTTCAAATTTAGTTAAGCAAAAGCCATGCCAAATGACTTTACGTTCTAAATACCGTAATTCTAAACTACAGAAAAGTTATGGGGAAATTATTGAAAATTTGCTGAAACATCATTGATAAGTTGCACCAAAAAGATATGGATGCACAAGATTGGATTGATTATATTTTAAAAAATTAAGTAATAATTCTAAATATTAATCTTTAAATTAATCATTTCATATAAACTTTATGAAAATATTAAAAAAATATATTTACTTGTAATTCAATATTTTAATCAATTATTTAATAAGTATTCTAGCTATACATTTTAATTTGGCACACCAGTTGCATCCACTGTTTTGTAATTATTAATTAATGATTGCAAAGTGAGTTTAGTGAATTCTATTTTTCTCAGTTATGTTGGAGTTTTGGTATGTCTTATCTATCCCCAAAAGAGTTTGTCACTAAAATGGTTGATTCGGGTGAATCAAAACTAACCATGTCTTTACGCGATACATTGATTCGATCTTACATGGCTGGTGCTATTTTAGCATTGGCAGCAGTATTTGCCGTCACAGTAGCCACACAAACAGGGGTACCTTTATTAGGAGCATTATTATTTCCAGTGGGTTTCTGCATGTTGTATTTAATGGGTTTCGATCTCTTAACGGGCGTATTTATGTTAACTCCTCTAGCCCTACTTGATAAACGTTCAGGCGTCACAGTCAATAAAATCCTTCGAAATTGGGGTTGGGTATTCTTGGGTAACTTTGCAGGCGCACTCACTGTCGCAGTTATTATGGCTTTTGTTTTTACCTCTGGCTTCAATACACCTGCTGGACCTGTAGGTGACAAGATTGCTCATATTGGTGAAGCCCGTACTCTTGGCTATGCTAAATATGGTGTCTCAGGTTGGCTTACTATTTTTTTACGCGGGGTTTTATGTAATTGGATGGTCTCAATGGGCGTAGTTGGTGCCATGTTATCAAGTAGCGTTTCAGGCAAAGTTATCGCGATGTGGATGCCTATCATGTTGTTCTTCTTTATGGGCTTTGAGCACTCAGTCGTAAATATGTTTTTATTCCCATTTGGTTTAATTATGGGCGGCAACTTCTCTGTCATGGACTACTTAGTTTGGAATGAAATCCCAACAGCACTTGGTAACTTGGTTGGTGGTATTACCTTTACTGGCTTAACCCTTTATGCAACTCACTATAAAACAGGTGCAAAACGTAGTTTAGTTGCCATGGATAATACTACAGTGAATAAAAGCTTAACCAAACGCATTGTATAGTTTTTATCACCATTTTTAAGAATGTAATTACCCCTAATAAATCCCTTAGAAGCATTTCGCAAGATTACTTTTAAGGGACTGCTAAATCGAAAGCAACTAACTTCTAATTCACTATTTCCAAAATTTTAATCTATAGCCATTTAATATCATGATGGCTTTATGAAGAATAAACCAGCGTTAAATCAAGGACAAAGCATGAAAAATCTTATCGTCGTCGGTAATGGGATGGTCGGGCACCACTTTATCGAAAAAGCGATTGAAAAACGCCTACACCAAACTTACCAAATCCATGTGTTTAGTGCTGAGAGTCGCCCTGCCTATGACCGTGTCTATTTATCCAGTTATTTTGAACATAAAGACGCCAGTCAGCTTAATTTAGTGGATCTGGCAAACTATGAGCAAGCGGGCATTACTTTGCATTTGGGTGAAGGCGTCGCAAGTTTTGATGCGCAAACCAAAACCCTTATCACCAGCAAGGGCAACACCTTAGAATTTGAAAAATTGGTGTTAGCAACAGGCTCGTATCCGTTCGTACCCCCAGTACAGGGCAATGACCATGCCCACTGCCATGTGTATCGCACCATTGATGACTTAGACGCCATCATCGCCACCGCCGCCAATTCTCGAGTACAGCGTGGCGTGGTTGTGGGTGGCGGTCTGCTCGGACTTGAAGCCGCAAAAGCCTTGGTCACTTTGGGGTTAACCACGTATGTGGTCGAGTTTGCTCCACAATTGATGGGCGTTCAGCTTGACGCTGCCGGTGGTGAGCTGCTGAAAAAGAAAATCGAAGACTTGGGCGTCACCGTTTTGACAGGCAAAAACACCCAACAAATCATCGACAACCATGATGATGATGCCAGTTTTTTAACCATGCAGTTTGCTGACGGCACTTTGCTCGATACCGACTTGATTTTATTTAGTGCAGGGATTCGCCCTGAAGATACCATTGCACGAGATTCTGGAATCAAACTTGGTGAACGTGGTGGAATTGCCATTGACGATATGTGTCAAACGAGCGAGCCAGATATTTATGCCATTGGTGAATGTGCGTTATGGGACAACAAAATTTATGGGCTGGTTGCTCCAGGCTACACCATGGCAAGCGTGTGTGCGTCACAAATAGCAGGTGAGCATGACAGCCTATTTGACGGTGCGGACATGAGTACCAAACTTAAACTCATGGGCGTCGATGTCGGCAGTATTGGCGATGCCCATGGCAAAATCAAAGACAGTTTAAGCTTTGTCTACCAAAACCCAAAAACAGGCGTGTATAAAAAATTAGTCACCTCGGATGATGGCAAACGCTTGCTCGGTGCGGTACTTGTGGGTGATACCGAAGATTACAGCAACTTGCTCCAGTTATTTTTAAATGGTATTGATTTACCCCTACAACCTGAAAGCTTGATTTTACCAAATGTCGAAAAGCCCGTTATGGGCGTTGAAAATCTGCCTGATACCGCTACCCTATGCTCATGCTATAACGTTAATAAAGGTCAAATCTGCGCAGCAGTGGACAATGGTGCCATGACTTATGAAGACATCAAGAGCTGCACCAAGGCCAGTACAGGCTGTGGCGGTTGTGCCCAAATCGTCAAAGATACCTTAGTGTCAGAACTCAAAAAGCGCGGTATCGAAGTCAAAAATCATATCTGTGAGCATTTTGCTTACTCTCGCCAAGAATTGTATCACTTGGTGCGCGTCAGCAATATCCACACCTTTGAAGAGATGATTGAAAGACACGGACACGGTGATGGCTGTGAAATTTGTAAACCAACGATTGGCTCGATTTTGGCGTCTTGCTGGAATGACTATATCTTAGATAAACCGCTGGTTGCGCTACAAGATACCAATGATGCTTTCTTGGGGAATATCCAAAAAGATGGTACTTACTCAGTCGTACCAAGGATTGCAGGTGGTGAAATTACCGCCGAAAAACTCATTGTCTTAGGTGAGGTAGCACGCGACTTTGGACTGTATACCAAAATCACTGGCGGTCAACGTGTTGATTTGTTCGGGGCTCGCAGCGACCAATTGCCCGATATTTGGGAACGCTTAATCAACGCAGGTTTTGAAACAGGGCATGCCTATGGCAAGTCTTTGCGTACCGTCAAATCTTGCGTCGGTAGCACATGGTGTCGCTATGGCGTGGATGATAGCGTCGGCTTGGCCATCGAACTGGAAAACCGCTATAAAGGCTTACGCTCACCGCATAAAATCAAATTTGGGGTATCGGGGTGTACCCGTGAATGTGCTGAAGCCCAAGGCAAAGATATCGGTATTATCGCCACCGAAAACGGCTGGAACCTATACGTCTGTGGCAATGGCGGCATGCGTCCTAGACATGCTGAACTATTTGCCAGTGATTTGGACACAGCCACGCTGGTTAAATATATAGACCGTTTCTTAATGTTTTATATCAAAACTGGCGACCGCTTACAACGCACGTCAGTCTGGCGTGAAAAAATGGAAGGTGGTCTTGAGTATATTCAAGACGTGGTTATCAATGACAGCTTGGGCATTGCTCATGAGCTTGAAACCCAAATGCAAGCGGACATTGACGCGTATCAATGTGAATGGAAAACCACCCTTTCTGACCCAGAACGTTTAAAACGTTTTAAGCACTTTATCAACAGTGACAAAGTCGATGACAACGTGGTGTTTGTCGAAGAGCGGAGCCAAATTCGCCCTGCAACGGCTGAGGAAAAGCAAGGATTAGCTTACAACGCTATTGCCGCCCAAGCGGACATCGAGCTTGCTTAATGGTTAACCATAGCAAAATGGCGCTAATTTAGCCTGCCATTTTCAATCAAAACAATGGAAAATTACTATGAATGAAATCTGTAAAATTGACGATATCATCCCCGAGACAGGCGTGTGTGCGCTGGTAAACGGTGAGCAAGTGGCTATCTTTCGGACCCATCATGACGAAGTATATGCCATGCATAACTTTGACCCATTTAGCAAGGCTAATGTCATTTCCAGGGGACTACTCGGTAGCTGTGAAATTGATGGACAAAAGGTACGATATGTCGCGTCACCTATGTATAAACAACGTTTTGACTTGGCAACAGGTAAGTGTCTTGATGATGAGCGAGTTTCGTTAAGATCGTATCCAGTTAAGGTCAATCATGGCGTGGTGTTTATTTAACTAAATGCCGACAATATATAAAGGGGTATAGAAATCATGCCCCTTTATCTTTACCCCAATCAAACTACACCACTAATTGTTGATAATATTGCCGACTGGCATTTAACTCATTATATAGTGATACGACTTCGCCCATGATCATCACTGCAGGGGAAGGCAGTTTGGCAATATTTTGTAGCGTTTGAATGGTATCAAGTGTCCCGATTAATACCTGTTCATTCTCTCGGCTGACATTGGAAATAATGGCAAATGGAGTATCGGCTGATTTACCTGCTTGCAACAAGCCTTGTGTCAGCGATGGCAAGGTATTTAACCCCATATAAAAAATCACCGTTTGATTATCGGCAAGCAGCTCTGCATATTGCTCATTTGGCGTGTCTGCCTTCAAGAATCCTGTCACAAATTTGACGGATTGCGCATAGTCACGATGGGTGAGCGGAATATTGACGCTATTGGCGACTGCTAGCGCGGTGGTAATGCCAGCAATCGATTCACACGCCACCCCTGCACCAATCACGGTTTGCATTTCTTCACCGCCCCGCCCAAAGATAAACGGGTCGCCCGACTTTAAGCGTACAATAGTTTTGCCTTGTTGCGCTAGGGTGACCAATAAGCCATTGATGTTTTGCTGGGACATGCTGTGCTTGTGGCATTTTTTACCGACATAGATTTTTTCTGCCGTTGTGTTAAGTGCCAAAATCTCATCACTCACCAGATTGTCATAACAAATCACATCCGCTTGCAAGATGGTTTTATAGGCTTTGATGGTCAAGAGTTCGGGGTCGCCTGTACCTGCACCAACCAGATACACTTTGCCCTGATTTTGTACAGCTTTTGCATGTTTGGTGGTTATAGGAAGGTCAAAACGATTTTCTTTCACGGTGTCATGGGGAAAAAATTCAACACTCACAGGGCTACTGATTGAAGGCATAGCAGTTTTCCAACATAATCAAACAAGGTAATTTAAAAATGCAATTACCATGCCTAAATTTTAACTCATACCCTTAATCCTACCCTTAACTGATGAAATTATTTTATATCCTGTTAATGTGAATAATTTCCCAAAATTTGACCTATTTATCCTATTTCATTGAGTGAGTTCAACGCCAAATCAAATTCATTTTTGGTATTAAAATTTGCTAAAGTTATCCATTCATTCGGCAGTGCAGCGGTTTGTATTTTTTTATCCGCCAAAAATTTCATCACTGCGCGCTGACCCTTATCCAAATAATCCTTTAATTTTATTAATAAATCCGTACGATACAAACCCAACAATGGATAATCTTTTTCAGCTTTTAAATAAATCACCGCTTCATTATCGGTTGCCGCATAATGCAACTTATCAAAAACTTGATTGGCTTGAACCAAACTATCACAGCTTATCACCAGTAAATAATGGTAAGGAGACATGACTTGATTCATGGCACTTGCCATGGCTGATAACGCCCCTGCCCCTTTGCCATCTTGTTGATTTGGCAGATAATCATCAATGATTTTGACGGTTGTATCATGACATAAGCCCTTACCATTATCCGCCACCATTACAGGGACATTTAAGCATTTGGCATGACGAATATGAAAATCAAGCAAAGTTTCGCCATTTGGCAAGCTTAATAGCGCCTTGGGCGAACCCATTCGAGATGATTCACCCCCGCCAAAATCACCACTCCTGCCAATTTAATGGTCATGTTTTGGATTTTCACGCATCAGATGGGGCACAAAGTTACATGGACGGGTACGGTTGTCGAGCTGTTCTTTGATGATGCCTTTCCAGCCTGTGCGACAGGCACCCGAGGAGCCAGGTAAACAAAAAATCACCGTATTATTCGCCATGCCTGCTAGGGCGCGAGATTGCAAAGTTGACATGCCGATTTCATCACGAGATAACGCGCGGAACATCTCACCAAACCCTTGTACTTCTTTATCAAACAGCGGGCTTAGGGCTTCAGGGATTTGGTCACGGATATAAAAACCTGTCCCGCCCGTGGTAATGATAGCGTGAATCGCAGGGTCGGCAATCCATTGACTCACGATCGCACGGATTTGATAAATATCATCGGTGCGTATGGCTCGCTCCGCCAGAGTATGCCCTGATTCGACAAGGCTATCGGCTAGGTATTGACCAGAGGTATCTTCTTCTAAACTTCGGGTGTCTGATACAGTTAAGATTGCGATATTAAGCGCAATAAAAGGTTTTTCAGGCTTGCTCATTGGGGTTTCCTCATTATTTGATGGGCATACAATTTTATGGGCATATCAAATATTGCCATAGATTAGGCGTTTGTTATAGCGTTTTTCTTTGTAACGCATGTCTAGGCTGTCACTCTGTCAATTAACGCCCAGTGGTTGACTGCGTAGACAGGCATCAGCTTTGCGACGCTTGCACCCGTGCATTTATGTTAATCAAGAAAAACAATATTAGTCATCTTTAGCCACCACGGGCGGACCGAGCAATAAATGTTCATCAATAAACTCATTTGCTGAATTATGCTCAGCAGACTCTGCCGTGATATACCATTGTTGATTACGGTACAAGGTCAATCTATCACGTGTCAGCCCTCGCCATAAACAATACATCATCACAAACACCACGATGGCAAACGGAAAGCCTGCAATAATCGCGACCGCTTGCAACGCAGATAACCCCCCTGCCACCAATAACACCGCAGCAATCACTCCTTGGCTCAATGCCCAAAATAACCGCTGGATTTTTGGCGGATTGGTATCGCCGCCTGCGGTGAGCATATCAATCACAAGGCTTGCCGAATCTGACGAAGTGACAAACCACAACATAATCATCACCACAATCACCAGCGTCACAGGCTTGGTTAAAGGATAATATTCAATCAGTTTAAAAATCGCACTACCATAATCGGCTTTGACTGCTTCTATCAGCCCATAATTGCCCATCAATTCCATATGTACCGCGCTGCCGCCAAAAGTGGTAAACCAAAAGAACAACAACAGCATCGGGATAAATAACACCCCAAAAATAAACTCTCTGATAGTACGACCCCGAGAAATGCGCGCCACAAAAATTCCCACAAATGGCGACCAACTCACCCACCATGCCCAATAAAAAATCGTCCAATTTGCCTGCCAATCCGTATTGCTATACGCCTCACTCCAAAATCCTAGTGGAATAAGTTGACTGACATAATTGCCGATATTTTCAATAAAACTATCGATGATAAACTGGGTCGGACCAAACAATAACATAAAACCAAGCAGCAACACAGTCAGTACAATATTGATATCGCTTAAGCGTTTAATCCCTTTATCCAGTCCCATCATCACTGATAACGTTGCCATCGCGGTAATAATTGCAATCAAACAAAGCTGTACCGGAATATTATTGGGAATACCAAACACATTGCTAAAGCCTGTGTTGATTTGCATCGCACCCAGCCCCAAGGATGTCACCACCCCAAACATCGTGCCAAACACCGCAAGGGTATCGACCACATGCCCCCATTTGCCATAGATTTTTTGACCAATCAATGGGTACAGTACCGAGCGAATCGACAACGGCAAGCCACGGCGATAATGAAAATACGCCAATGACAATGCCACGACACAATACAACGCCCACGCATGAATCCCCCAATGCAAAAACGAAATACTCATCGCTTGTTTAGCCGCTTCTACGGTTTCGGCTTGCCCCATCGGAGGCGACATAAAATGATATAACGGCTCTGCCGTCCCCCAATACAACAGACCAATCCCAATCCCCGCACTAAACAGCATCCCAAACCATGACAGTAAGCTATACTCAGGATGCTCTGTCTGATGGCCAAGCCGAATATCGCCATAACGACTCAAGGCAATATATAGGCTAAACACCACCGCGACATTCATTAAAATGATAAAAAGCCAACGAAAACGGTGGGTAATAAAAGACTGCAGTTGGTTAAAAACCTCACCTGCCAACTCACCAAATAACGAACCAAAAATAATAAATCCGACAATCAGCAATGCAGAGGCAATAAAAACAGGGCGATTAACCCGTGGGAAAGGGCCGAATTTTTCGACTTTCACAGAACTCATAAAGATATCTTTTCATTAGATTAACTGGAAAGCAACCTTAACAAATTATTTACAATAATTCAAATTACAGCAAGATTTAACAGGGCTTATATATTACAAAAACAAAACTAAGTTTTTGATTATGAAGAATATATATCTTAACATACTGTAACATTTCAGTAGAGCCGAGAAAATAGGATTAATTAATTTTATTTAATAACCCAATATCATTACGCAGGGGTTGATTCAACATACATCATCGGTTTATCTACTTTAATTTGGTTAACTGACGCCTCGTCTGGATTGCTACTCCATTGGATAATCAGGATGATTTCAATGATGGGCTTAAATGACGGACTTAAAGGTAAAACGCGTTAAGGCGTTAGTGGATTTTGGTTACAACAAATAGCATAGATAATAGCCATAGATAATAACATAGATAGATGGTAATCCCCCGACCATGCCAGCTACTTCACCGCAAAATAAAGCGAGATAATGCCGATTTTGTACCCATTTTATAACCATTTTATAACCCTTTTATAAATAGTCACTTTGTACATAAACACGCAATTTTTAGCTATGCCATTTCTAGCTATACCATCATGACGCACAACATCAGACTTTATAAGTTGTCAATAAAATGCTCGTTTCGGTATTATAAATCCCTGAAATTTTGCGAATTTGTTCCAATACCTTATCAAAATTTTGTAACGTATCTGCCGTGAGCTCTACCAATAAATCCCATTTACCATTTGTTGTGTGCAGTTCATGAACCGCGGGATTGAGACGCAGCTGTTGAACCACCAAACTTGCCTTATTACCTTCCACTTGAATACTCATCCACGCTCGAATCAAATTTTTTTCGGCAGTCGGCTTCATTCGAATGGTATAGCCTGTGATGATACCTTTTTTCTCCATGTATTCAATACGCTTCTGCACCGTAGTACGAGACAGCTTTAGTACGTCAGCAATCGCGCTAATCGACAAGCGGGCGTTGTCTCGTAATAAACCCAGAATCTTTTCGTCATTATCATTCATTTTGACTTTTCCTATTAGCAATTTGCTCATTATGAATTAATTATAGTCACTTTGTAACTTTTTTATTGGCAATTTGATTGTCTATACTAATTAACAAGCTTTGAATATTTTTATATTCAGCAATTTGCCAATGAATACTTAGTGTTTAACACCTTTTATACATAGTTATTTCTACCATTTTTTTGATAAGGAAATCGTATGACCACGCAATCGAACCCACCAACCCGCCAAGATTTTGATCAATACATGGTCCCTGTTTTCGCCCCTGCTTCGTTTATTTTGGTTAAAGGCGACGGGGCAAAACTGTGGGCACAAGATGGCAAAGACTATATTGACTTTGCTGGCGGTATTGCCGTGAACGCTCTAGGTCATGCTCACCCTGTGGCGGTGAAAGCCTTGATAGAACAAGGTCAAAAATTGTGGCATATCGGCAACGGTTATACCAATGAGCCTGTATTAAAACTGGCGAAACAGTTGGTTGATCATACTTTTGCCGACAAAGTATTTTTTGCCAATTCAGGGGCAGAAGCCAACGAAGCGGCACTCAAACTGGCGCGTAAAATCGGGCTTGCCAAGGGTAAAAGCAACATCGTGGCGTTTGACAATTCATTCCACGGTCGTACGCTGTTTACTGTGGCAGCAGGTGGTCAACCAAAATATTCAAAAGACTTTGCCCCACTACCTGGCGGTATTATTCACGTGCCGTTCAATGATTTAGCGGCGGCAAAAGCAGTGATTGATGAGCAAACGTGTGCAGTGATTGTTGAGCCAATTCAAGGTGAAGGCGGTGTGTTGCCTGCGGATGCTGAGTTTTTACAAGGCTTACGTCAATTGTGTGATGACAAAGGGGCGCTGCTGATTTTTGATGAAGTCCAAACTGGCGTGGGGCGTACAGGGGCGCTGTATGCTTATATGAATACAGGGGTTGTGCCCGATATCTTGACCACCGCCAAAGCGCTGGGTGGCGGTTTCCCGATTGGGGCGATGCTTACGACGGATGAATTTGCCAGTCAATTTGCGGTTGGCGACCATGGCACCACCTATGGCGGCAATCCACTTGCCAGCGCGGTTGCAGGCGCGGTGTTTGAGTTTATCAATACGCCTGAGGTGTTATCAGGGGTCAAGACTCGCTCACAGCGCATCATTGATAGACTACACGCCATCAACCAAACCTATCCTATTTTTGAGACCGTGCGAGGTCAAGGGTTGTTACTGGGGGCGGTACTAAAACCTGCCTATGCAGGCAAAGCCAAAGACATCGTTACCCTTGCTAGTGAAGAAGGCGTGTTGGTCTTGGTAGCGGGTTTAAATGTCGTTCGCTTTGCCCCCTCGCTGATTATTAGCGATGACGAAATTGACGAGGGCTTAAACCGTTTAGCGCGTGCGATTGCTCGCTTTGTCGCCAATCAACCCAATGCCAATCAAGCCAATTAAGTCGATAGGTGACCGCTATGTTTATCGTTCGACACGCAAGCGTCAATGACTTGGATGATATTTTTGTGTTGGCAGAAAAATCGGGTATTGGTATGACGACCCTGCCTGCCAACAAAGAAGTGTTATTAAGCCGTCTTAAACGCATCGAAAAAACCCTCAAAGGCGATGCCAAAAAGTGTGAGCAAGGCTATTTGTTTGTGCTTGAAGACACCGACAGCCAAAAAGTCGTGGGACTTAGCGGAATTGAGGTGGCGATTGGTTTGGGTGATTCGTTTTATACCTACCACGTCGGCAAACAGGTGCATTCTTCACAGAGTCTTGACACCCATAACATCATGAAAACCTTGATTTTGGGCAATGATTTGACGGGCAGTAGCGAGCTTTGTACCTTGTTTTTGGACGAAGACTACCGCCAAAACCACAACGGCAAATTATTGTCAAAAATCCGCTTTTTGTTTATCGCTGCCTTTTCGCAGTATTTTGAAGAAAAATTGATTGCTGAAATGCGCGGCTATTCAGATGAAAACGGGCGCTCACCGTTTTGGGATGCGGTGGGTAGTCATTTTTTTGATATCGATTTTGCCCAAGCTGATTATCTTACAGGCATTGGCAAAAAAGCCTTTATCGCTGAGCTGATGCCCCGCTTCCCCATTTATGTGGACTTGCTGACCGCTGAAGCCCAAGCCGTCATTGGCAAAACCCACCCAAAAACTTTGCCTGCTAGTAAAGTCCTAGAAAGCGAAGGATTAAAGTATCAAAATTATGTCGATATTTTTGATGCAGGTCCGACCTTAGAAGCCGAAATTTGCAATCTTCGAGCGGTGCATGACAGTCAGCTTGTGACCGTCACTATTAGCGATTCAACCGCTGATAACCCGTCTGATACTCAGCCATATTTGTGTGGCAATGATAATTATTTGGACTACCGAGCGTGCTTGCTTGAATTACCGAGCGAGCTTAACGGCGCCCTATCGTTGACCACAGAACAAGCCAAACAGCTTCATCTCACAGACGGTCAGAATGTGCGAGTGTTACCGCTCAATCCTACGCGTTAATGGGTTTATAAAAGTCGATTAACATTAGGTTAATTAACATCAGCCTAACAGCACCGCGTGACCGATAAAGCATTTTACCCAACTATTTATAGTTTTATAAAAGCTATGTTTTTGTAAAAAATGGCAATCAATCATTTAAGGAAGATAAGATGACAACCGTTGACAACAAACGCCCAAACAGCCTGCAGGCGACGCTACTTATTAATGGTGAATGGGTCACAGCTCACGGTGACGTGTGGCAAACAACCAACCCGGTGAGCCAAGCGGTGATTTGGCAAGGCAACGCAGCGACGGCGGAGGATGTTGAAGCGGCGTGTCAAGCGGCGCGTCAAGCGTTCCTCAGTTGGGCAAAAAAGCCGATTAGCGAGCGAATTGCGATTATCGAACGCTTTGCCAAATTGCTAGAAGACAACAAGACTGCCCTTGCCGAAATCATCAGCCAAGAGACCAGCAAACCCCGATGGGAAACCCTCACCGAAGTACAATCGATGATAGGTAAAGTGGCGATTTCGATTCGTGCTTATCACGAGCGCACGGGCGCGAGCGAAACCAAAATGGCAGATGGCGTGGCATCCTTACGCCATCGCCCGCACGGGGTACTGGCGGTGTTTGGTCCTTATAATTTTCCAGGACATTTGCCCAATGGGCATATCGTCCCTGCCTTGATTGCAGGCAATACGATTGTGTTTAAGCCCAGTGAGTTGACCCCATGGACTGCTGAAGCAACCGTCAAGCTTTGGCAACAAGCAGGTTTGCCCAATGGCGTTATCAACCTGGTGCAAGGCGGACGTGACACAGGGGTGGCATTGGCACAATCCAAGCACATCGATGGTTTGCTGTTTACAGGCAGTGCCAACACAGGCTATCAATTACATCAGCAGTTGGCAGGTCGTCCTGACAAAATCCTTGCCCTTGAAATGGGTGGCAATAACGCCTTGATTATTGATGACTTGGATGACAGTGAGCCAGACAGCCTAGATGCGGCAGTGAATTTAACCATTCAATCGGCGTTTGTCTCGGCAGGACAGCGTTGCACCTGTGCCCGTCGTTTACTGGTCAAAAATGGCAAAGCGGGAGATGCGTTTATTGAACGCTTGGTTGATGCCAGTAAAAAACTGGTAATTGGCGAATGGGACGCTAAGCCCCAGCCATTTATGGGCGGCGTGATTTCGCTAAAAGCTGCCAACGATATGCTAGCTGCCCAACAAAAACTCATTGAGTTGGGGGCAAAACCGCGGTTAATCATGCGGTCTGTTAAAGACAACAGCAGTCTATTATCACCTGCGATTTTGGATGTGACCGATGTCAAAGACATCCCTGATGAAGAATACTTTGGACCCTTGTTGTGCATTTATCGCTACAACGATTTTGATGCGGCGTTGCGTCTTGCCAATGACACGCGGTTTGGGTTGTCGGTAGGTTTGGTATCGCCAAAGCGTGACTTGTTTGAGCGTTTATTGATGGAAGCCCGCGCGGGGATTGTCAATTGGAACAAGCCTTTGACAGGGGCATCGAGTGCCGCACCGTTTGGCGGGGTTGGCGCATCGGGTAACCATCGTGCCAGCGCGTTTTATGCGGCTGATTACTGTGCGTGGCCGATGGCGTCGCTTGAGAGTGAGCAATTAACTTTGCCTGAGAAATTATCGCCAGGGGTTGTGTTGTAAGTTACTAAAATATTATCGAAGCGAATTTTTTAAATTAATCATAGGGATATAGGGATGTCAAAAACAGGATATGAAGTCAATTTTGATGGCTTAGTGGGGCCGACACACCATTACGCAGGGTTGTCATTTGGCAATGAAGCTTCAACCAGCAACCGTAACCATGTCGCGAACCCAAAACTTGCCGCCAAACAAGGCTTAATCAAGATGAAAGCCTTAGCAGATATGGGGCTAAAACAAGGCGTGATTGCCCCGCAAGCTCGTCCTCACTTGCCAAGTCTACGCCAACTGGGCTTCACAGGCGATGACGCCAATGTGATTCGTCAAGCGATGACAGTCTCGCCTAGTTTGCTGTCTAACTTGACCTCAGCGTCTTCGATGTGGGTCGCCAATGCGGCAACGGTTTCACCGTCAGCAGACAGTGACGATGGGCGGGTGCATTTTACCGCCGCCAATCTCAATAACAAATTTCATCGCTCGATTGAACACGACACTACAAGCAAAGTGCTCGCAGCGATGTTTAACAACCCTAATCACTTTGTTCATCATCCTGCCCTGCCGCCTGTGGCAATGTTTGGCGATGAAGGCGCTGCCAATCACAATCGCTTGGGGGCAAACTATGCTGACCCTGCGGTACAAGTCTTCGTGTATGGTCAGCAGTTTTTAGGTGGTGACATTGCACCCAAACGCTATCCTGCCCGTCAGTCGCTCGAAGCCAGTCAAGCCATCGCCCGTTTGCATGGTCTAGATGCGCAGCGAGTCGCTTTTATCCAGCAAAACCCCGATGCCATCGACCAAGGCGTGTTTCACAATGATGTGATTGCGGTGAGCAATCAGCAAGTATTATTTTGCCATGAAGCCGCTTTTGTCAATCAAGCCCAAGCGCTGGATGAGATTCGCCGTAAGATGGCAGTCATTGAGCGAGAATTGATTGCCATTGAAGTGCCTAGCAATCGAGTGACGATAAGCGATGCCGTGGCAACTTATCTGTTTAACAGTCAGCTTTTGACCCGCCCTGATGGTGGCATGACTATTGTCGTGCCTGAAGAATCTCGTCAGCACCCAGCGGTATGGGCGTATTTAAACGACATGATTGCTATGGGTACGCCGATTGATGATATCAAAGTGTTTGATTTACGAGAAAGTATGCGAAACGGTGGTGGTCCTGCGTGCTTGCGGCTGCGGGTCGCCCTCAACGACACCGAGCTACAGGCGGTCAATCCACACGTGTTGATGAATGATCGATTGTTTGAGCGTCTAAATCAATGGGTGGATAGCCATTACCGTGATTCGTTAAGCCAAGCGGATATCGGCGACCCTGCGTTAGTACAAGAGAGTTATGAGGCGTTGGATGAATTGACCCAGATTTTGCAGTTAGGCTCGGTGTATCATTTTCAGCAATAAAATTGACCAAGGTTTTATCAAAGGATAGCTTGTTATGCCAAGTTTTTTGCAAGACGTGTTAAGCCGAACACGCCCCACCACCAAAGCAGGGAAAATCCACAATATCACTTGGCAATGGCTGGGTGAAGGTGTGGTGAGTATTACCCCTGCTACTTATGACAAATCGGTGGTGATTTCGGCAGGGATTCATGGCAACGAAACTGCCCCAATTGAGATGTTAGAGCAGATTTATCAAGATATATTTGCAGGTGAGTTGACGGTCAATAGCCGATTGCTGTTGATTTTGGGCAATCCTGAAGCCATTCGCCAAAACAAGCGTTTTATCGGGTTTGACATGAACCGCTTGTTTTATCAGTCGTATCAACCAAACAAAACCTCGCTCACCTCTCAAGAAGCCCTGCGGGCAAAATTACTTGAGCAATGGGTTGGCCAGTTTTTTGCTACGGTGGATAAGCGCCTTCCTCGTTATCATTATGACTTGCACACCGCGATTCGCTCATCGCTGTTGCCCACATTTGCGTTATTTCCCTATCCAGCAACCGCGGTGGATGATTTTTTGCTCAGCAGCCTAGCGGCAGCAGAACTTGATGCCTTGGTGTATCACAATACCAAAGGTGGTACGTTCACCCAGTTTAGTTGCTCAGCGCACCAAGCGTTTAGTGCCACGCTAGAGCTGGGTAAAGCCAAGCCGTTTGGGCAAAATGATTTGCGGCAGTTTGCTTCTATCGACCGTGTGCTCCGAGCGATCATCAGCGGTCAGACATTACCCACTCGACAAACAGCTGCGATACGGGTGTTTGATGTCAGCGATTCTATCATCAAGCAAAGCGATGAATTTGTACTATATGTCGAGCCGACTGCCCCTAATTTTACCGCCTTTGAAGCAGGCACACCGCTTGCCACTGATGGCGGTCAGACCTACGTAATGCACGATGGCACGGCTTATATTTTGTTTCCCAATCCCAATGTTGCAAAAGGACTGCGCGCGGGTTTGGTGTTAAAAGAGCGAATGGCTGTTTAGCTACTCACTTTTACTAGGAAAAACTATTTACCCATTTCAACTCATGTATTCATTTGTCAAAGCCAGTTTTTAAGGTAGGACTCAGGGATATTGTTTTTACAGGATAACTTATGGAACGGACGCCAAGTTTAACCCACCGCTTATTGCGCCAAAAACCCATCGACCAATTGGTGGAGGAAACCCGCCAAGAAGGCAAACATCTTAAACGCTCGATTTCGTTGTTTCAGCTTACCATGTTTGGGGTGGGAGCAACGATTGGTACGGGTATTTTCTTTGTATTAAGTCAACAGGTTCCTGTAGCAGGCCCTGCCGTGTTGATTTCTTTTATCATTGCGGGGATTACCGCAGGTTTGACCGCACTGTGTTATGCTGAACTTAGCTCGATGATTCCTGCCTCTGGCTCGTCGTATTCCTATGCCTATGCTACGCTTGGTGAGGGGGTGGCGTTTTTGGTGGCAGCCTGTTTGATTTTGGAATACGGCGTATCAGCGGCGGCGGTGGCGATTGGCTGGAGTGAGTATTTAAATAACTTGATTGTCAATGTGTTTGGTGTGCATTTGCCGAGTTGGATGCTGTCTGCACCCCTACAGGCGGACGGTATCGCCTGTATTTTGGCGGTGATGGGGGTATCAATTTGCCTGCGTCGGTTTTGGTGTTTTTGTGCTGTGTACTGTTGATGCGTGGGGTGGCGGAGTCTGCCAAGGTCAATGCCATCATGGTAGTGGTCAAGCTTGCGGTGTTGGTGCTATTTATCGCCATTGCAGGCAGTGCATTTAATGCAGGCAATCTCACACCGTTTGCCCCACATGGCATAGCAGGGATTGGGGCGGCAGCAGGGTCTATCTTTTTTACCTTTATCGGGCTAGATGCGGTGTCTACCGCTGGCGAAGAGGTCGAAAATCCGCGCCGTAACCTGCCATTGGCGATTATTGCCGCTTTGTTTGTGGTGATTACTTTCTATATTTTGGTGGCGTTGACTGCCCTAGGCGCTCAGGCTCAAGGCTTGTTTGAAGGACAAGAAGCGGGCTTGGCGGTGATTTTGCAAAACATTACAGGCTCAAAATGGCCCGCCATCGTGCTGGCAGCAGGGGCCGTGGTGTCGGTGTTTTCGATTACGTTGGTAGTGCTGTACGGTCAAACTCGGATTTTGTTTGCCATGTCTCGAGATGGACTTGCGCCCAAGATTTTTCACCGTGTCAACCAACGCACTTTGACGCCCAATGCCAACACCTTGATTGTGGCGATCATTGTATCATTGTATCATTGTATCATTGATTGCCGGTTTTATCCCTGCTGACGTACTGTGGGATTTGACCAGTATGGGCACACTGATTGCCTTTACCGTGGTGTCGATTGGGGTGATTTTGCTACGCTATCGCATGCCCAATGCCCTTCGTGGCTTTAAAGTACCGCTGTTTCCTGTATTACCGATATTAAGCATTTTGGCGTGTTTGTATTTGATTTCAAGCTTAGCTATCATTGTGTATGTGATTGCAGGGATCTGGGTAGTCATAGCGGGCTGTTACTACTTTTTTGTCGCCTCAAAAAATTCAGCATTAGAAAAACACTCAGGGAGTCGAGTATGAAACTGTTAGTCGGTTATTTGGATAACGCAGTTGGCAAAGATGCGTTAAAACTTGGCATAGTATTGGCAGAAATGCTAAAAAGCGAGCTCGTGATATGTCAAATTTTGCCCAAACCTGCCAAAGCCAAAAAATCCTCCAAAGTTGATGAGGAATATCACCAGTTTTTGCATGAAGAAGCCAAAAAGTCATTGGATAAAGTCAAACTTGAAGTACCTAGCCACATTGATGCACAGTATGTGATTCGTTGCGCTGAATCCCCCGCTCAAGGTTTGCTGCAGACCGCCAAGGATATGTACGCCGATATCATTGTCATCGGCAGTGACAAAATGGCACTCAATGGCGAATTTATCTTAGGTAAAGTGACGCAATATTTGCTCAATCATGCGACGATACCTTTAGCACTTGCCCCAAAAGGATTTCATAAAAATCATGGATTTAGTGAGAAAATCACCCGTTTAAGCTGTGCAGTATCTGGCTCAAAAAAATCTTACGAACTGGCAGAAACTGCCGCAGAATGGGCGGCAATGTTTGATGTGAAGCTGCGGTTTGTCACTTTTGGGGTACGAGACACGGATATTACGCCTACGGCAGCAGGGTTTGATGCAGAGAATATCATCATCAACGAATGGCGTGACCAGCTTCAGGCAGGTTTTGACCACGCTACCGAGCATTGGGAAAGCGAGGTGCCAATTAGTCTAGAGATTGGCGATGGTGATAATTGGAAAAAATCTATTCGCTCGGTGACGTGGTCACCCAATGAAATACTGCTGATTGGCTTTAACAAACCTGAAAAACTCAAACATTTATTCACCAGTCACGATTTTGACAAAATCGTGCGCTATGCTTTTGTGCCTAGATTGGTTTTACCTCGACTCGATAAATAACTGAAATAAACAAGAAGAAATCACCATGAATACTAAAAAAAATGTCACTACCGCAACCCTTGCCGCCCTGGACATGGACGACATCAAGCAGTTTACCCACAAGTATGTGAGTGACAGTCCAGTACTCGACAAATTTGTGGATAATTATTACCAAAACAGTCAGCAACACTTTGGGCAGGGAGCGGACAAGCCCTTGACTAGTGAAACCTTGGCAGGGATTGCATTAAACCATTTTAGCCTATTACAACGCCATCGCTTGGGAACCCCGCAAGTGGCAGCGTTTAACCCCGATTATGAAAGTCAACACTTTCACTCAGCGCATAGCGTTATTCAGATTGTGGCATCTGACCGCCCTTTTTTGGTCGATACCTTGCTGATGAGCTTAGAGTCGATGAATATCACCGTACATCGCTTGCATCACACCATCATGGCAGTCAGCCGTGACGATGCGCAGCAAGTGATAGATGTCAGCGTCAGTCAAAGTAGCGACACCAAGTTTATCTCATTGATTTATTGTGAAATTTCTCAGCAGTCAGCCGACAGACTTGCTGAGATCCAGACCGCGATTTTGGATAAAATCAAAGTGCTCGATAAGGTGGTCAATGATTGGCAAGCCATGCGACAAAAACTGATTGATGTCAAACAACAACTGGCAACTAGCCAGCTACCCGCACAACAACAAGCCGAAATCCCCGAAATTCAAGCGTTTTTAGATTGGATTTTAGACAATAATTTTATCTTTTTAGGGTATCGAGAATACCATTATCGAGATGAACCCGATGGCATCGAAATTTATCAACAAACCCAAACAGGTCTTGGGCTACTTGGCGATGACCATGATAGCAAAACCTCTAATATTCCAGCTGTTAGCACCCAAAACCTGGATCATGAAAAACCGTCTGAGAGTTTTAACCAATTGCCAAAAACGTTGCGAGCGTTGGTGAATGAACCGCAAGTGCTGTTATTGTCAAAATCTCGTCACTTATCGCCTGTGCATCGCCCTGCGTACATGGATTTTTTGGGGATTCAGCAATTTGATGATAACCGCAAAGTGATTGGCGAACACCGTTTTGTTGGCTTGCTTACCGCCAACGCCTATCAATTAAGTGTCACCCAAATCCCCATGCTTCGTCAAAAAGTCGCCAGTGTACTTGCAATGGCTCATTTGCCGACCAATGGGCACGCTTATCACAAGTTTCAGCATATTTTGAACACTTTGCCGCGCGATGACCTGTTTCAAGCCAGTAGCGAAGCCTTGTATCCGATGGTGATGGGCATCGCCAATTTGCACAACAAACACCGTTTAAGGTTGTTTGCCCGTATTGACCATTATCAACGCTTCGTGTCGTGCCTTATTTTTGTGCCACGGGATAAATTTAACACCCAACTGCGTAGGGCGATTCAACAAATTTTGCTTGACGCTTTTGGCGGTGAATCGTCACAGTTTAAGGTCGATTTTGATGAGTTGCATCATGTACGTCTGCACGTACACGTTCGCACTCAGCCAGAAAACCTCAATCACATCGACATAGATAGCCTACTACCGAGCCTTGAGGAGCAACTCAACAAGTCCATGCAAGGATGGGAAGACGAAGCAAGACAAGTGTTTGCCGATGAACTAGGCGAGGCTCAAGGCACGCAGCTGGCGGATAACTATCTAAGAAGTATCCCTTTGGCGTATCAAGAAGATTACACGCCCCGTGTCGCTTTACAAGACCTCAAACGACTCGATAGCATCGCTACCCAGCAAGCCCTACCGATGCGCTGGTATCTGTATCAAAAGACCAACGAGCCTGCCCAAAACCTGCACCTCAAAGTGTATGGCAAATCGCAACCTGCCACCTTGTCACACATTTTGCCAATTTTGGAAAACTTTGGCCTAAATGTCATCAGTTCTCAAAGTTATGAATTAGAAAATTTGGACTTGTGGATGCAGGCGTATGCCTTGCAACTGAAACACAGCACCGATGCCGCCAATGTTGATATGGCAGTGGTGGCAAAACAGGTTGAAGAAGGGCTTGGTTTGATTTGGCAAGGCGCTATCGAAAATGACAGCCTAAACCAACTGATTCTGACCACCCCACTCGATGCTCATGAAGTGGTGCTTCTGCGAGCCTTGAGCCATTATATGTTACAGGCAAAAGCCCCATTTTCATTGCCTTATATTAAGCAAACCTTGATTAAATACCCACAATTGTGTATCAGCTTTGTACAACTGTTTCACGTCAAAATGTGCCCACAAGACGTGATATTGGCAAGTGAAGTGATGTCTGACCCCACTTTAACCGTGGAAAATATTGAAGCAACCATTCAAGACACGCTCAAATCCGTGCAAACGCTCGATGAAGACCGTATTTTGCGTTGGATACTTGATTTACTGCATGCTTTACTTCGTACCAACTATTATCAGCGTGACGAACAAGGCGAGCGTAAAGACCGCTTGTCGTTTAAATTCTCTGCCAAAGACATTCCAAACTTACCAAAACCCAAGCCGATGTTTGAGATTTTTGTGTATTCGCCAAAAGTTGAAGCCGTGCACTTGCGAGGTGGCAAAGTAGCTCGGGGCGGACTGCGCTGGTCAGATCGCATGGAAGATTTCCGCACCGAAGTGTTGGGGTTGGTCAAAGCCCAAATGGTCAAAAATGCCGTGATTGTGCCTGTGGGTTCAAAGGGTGCTTTTATCGTCAAAACCAAGTCGATGAAAGACGGACGAGAAACCTATATGGCAGAAGGTGTGCGTTGTTACCAGACCTTTATCCGCGGGCTACTTGATATCACCGATAACTTGGTTGATGGTCATGTCTTACCACCTGCCAATACCCTGCGTCATGATGGTGATGACCCATATTTGGTCGTTGCCGCTGATAAAGGCACAGCGACGTTCTCCGATATTGCCAATGCCTTATCGGCTGAATACGGCTTTTGGCTAGGGGATGCCTTTGCCTCAGGTGGTTCAGTCGGTTACGACCATAAGGCGATGGGTATCACAGCAAGAGGGGCGTGGGAATCGGTAAAACGTCACTTCCGAATGATGGGCAAAGACATCCAAAACCCAAACAATCCTAATAATCAATTCACCGTGGTCGGTATTGGTGATATGGGTGGCGATGTGTTTGGCAATGGGATGTTGCTATCGCCCAATATCAAGTTGTTGGCAGCCTTTAACCACCTGCATATTTTTATCGACCCAACCCCTGACGTGGCGGCAGCCTTAAGCGAGCGTGAACGTCTGTTTAATTTGCCCCGCTCAACATGGGACGATTACAACAAAGCCTTGATTAGCCAAGGCGGCGGTGTGTTCTCTCGTCAAGACAAAGCAATCGCCATTAGTTCTGCTATGAAACAAGCATTTACCATCGAAGCCGACAGCCTTACTCCTGATGAATTAATTCACGCCTTACTAAAATCGCCTGTTGATTTAATTTGGAATGGTGGTATCGGCACGTATGTCAAAAGCACCCAAGAAAGCCACGCCGATGTTGGTGACCGCGCCAACGATGCGGTGCGGATTGATGGGCATGAACTGCAAGCCAAAGTGATTGGTGAAGGCGGTAATTTGGGCATGACCCAACGTGGGCGCATTGAGTTTGCTCAAGCAGGCGGACGACTTTACACCGATGCTATCGACAACTCAGCAGGGGTTAATTGCTCTGACCACGAAGTAAACATTAAAATCTTACTCGATGGTATCGTGGCACAAGGCGACATGACCGTCAAACAACGCAACGAACTGCTTGCCAGTATGACCGATGATGTCGCAAAGCTGGTGTTGCGTCAAAATTATCTTCAACCGCAAGCCATCGAACTATCCGCCATGCAGGCAACCGCCAATCTTAGCTTACAACAAAAATTCATGCAGTATCTTGAAAGCGAAGAGCGCTTAGATAGAGCGATTGAATTTTTGCCAAGTGATGAGGAAATCGCTCGCCGTCAAAAAGCGGGACAAGGCTTAACCAATCCTGAGCTGTCAGTGTTGTTGGCGTATGGCAAAATGTGGGTGTATGACCATCTGTTAGAATCCGATGTCCCTGATGATGGTTACTTTATTCAAGAAATGCGAAAATATTTCCCCACGGTGTTGTCTGAGCGATACTTTGAGCAAATGCAGCAAAATCCATTACACCGAGAGATTATCAGCACTTATTTGACTAACAGCTTGGTCAATCGCTTAGGTATCGAAGATATCTATCGCATGGTCGATGAGTTAGGTGTATCGATTTCTAGTGTGGTCAAATCCTATAGCGTGATGCGAGATGTGTTTGATATTTCGCAGTATTGGCAGTTGTTTGAAGCCCTAGACAATCAAATCGACTCACAGCACCAGCTAACCCTTGAGTTATGCTTACGTCAGGACTTGACCCAAAGTATGTACTGGCTGATTCAGCAGTTTGGGGAAGACTTTGATGTGACTGCGGTATCGACCCAGTTGTCCGATGGCATGGCAAGCTTGACCCGTCAAACCTTTGACAATCAGCCTCGTACCAGTTACTTTAGGGATTATCTCGATAAACTCACCGCCCAATACAGCGATATCTCGTTATTGCAGTCGCATTCTGCAACCTTGCCTGTCTCACCACAGGTGCTAGATGCGGTATGGTTTGCCAAGAAAAATAGCCAAGATGTCGAGCAAGTCACGAAAGTTTACTTTAAGGCATATGAGCTACTGCATATAGATTGGCTATTGATGCAAGTTGAATCCTTACCACAGACTAGCTACTGGGAACGCCGCGCCGCTCATGCCCTGCGTGAAGATATCATGACCACGTTTCGCCGTTATGTCAGTCAGTTTTTAGCACAGCCTGACCCACTTTCAGCGATTGAGGCGTTTGCTAGCCAACGTGGCGATACCTTGGCAGAATTGGTACAAGCCAAAGAAGGCGATTTACCCATTACCTTCGCCATTTTGTCAGTGTTAGTGAATCAGTTAAAAGAAGGCATTACTGACTAAACTTGTAATCTCTCAACACTAAAGAGGCATAAAACAAGAGCCTTAAAAAACTGGCATACTGAGAATTAGCTGTATATACATTCTTCGGTTTTATCAGTTTTTTAGGCTTTTTTGTTTTTTTAAGCTTTTTTGCTAGTGCTCAAATGTATCAACCTAGTTCTATGTTAATTTTATGAGAATTTAGTCTCGACATTGGGCATACGTGAGTGTGCGTTATCTTAAAATTGCTAAGTTCAAGTAAGATAACATTACCTCCTGACAGGTAACGGCTTGTAACCTTGAAAGCCGTAAGCCAAAATTTTTGGTCACAAGCGTTCGCTCACGTTAGTTTTACTTAAATATTAAAAATAGATATCTTTTGAACTTAGCAATTAAAACCAATTTTCCTAATCACATTAAGAGAGAAATACGTAAAATAATAAATTTTTTAAAATCAATAACTTATCATTTATTTCAAGCCAAAAAAAACCTCAAATCAGGGGAGATTTGAGGCATAAAACTTTAAAAATTTCGTTTTTAAATCCACTAAAATAAGTGGCGCAGCGGACGGGACTCGAACCCGCGACCCCCGGCGTGACAGGCCGGTATTCTAACCAACTGAACTACCACTGCACGGTAGCTGATGACGACGACCCAAACTTGTCAAATTGGTGGGTCGTGACGGATTCGAACCGCCGACATTCTGCGTGTAAGGCAGACGCTCTACCAACTGAGCTAACGACCCATCGTCTGTGGTGGGTATTATAGAGAATTTATTTTTGCTGTCAATGATTTTTTTTGGCAAATATTAAAATTTTTAAAAAATTTTGCTGAGCATGTCATGTGGTTGTCACATAAAAACCCTATCATACCTACATGGCCAGCAAGGTCATAGCTAACAATAAAAATAATAAGATAACAATAATAACAATGTCTCTATCGCTTGTCACCCAAAGGATTTAATTCCCCCAATTAAATCCTTTTTATTTTTTTCTCTCCCGCCTTTTCTCACTGTTGTGCCAGTAGTGTTTTGATATCCACCTCAAGGTCTTGGGGGGCTTTGGTCGGTGCAAAACGATCTACGACTCTGCCGTGTGCATCAACTAAAAACTTGGTAAAGTTCCATTTGATGGCGTCACCCAACATACCCTTGCCCTGTGGCTGTGATTTTAAAAACTGATAAACAGGATGGGTATCTTTACCATTGACGTCAACTTTTGCCATCATCGGAAAGGTCACGCCATAATTGATTTGGCAAAACTCACTAATTTGCGCTTCACTGCCAGGATCTTGCTGACCAAATTGGTTGCAGGGAAACCCCAACACCACCAACCCTTGGTCTTTGTAAGCTTGGTATAGCTTTTCTAAGCCCTGAAACTGTGGGGTAAAGCCGCATTTGCTTGCGGTATTCACAATCAATACGACTTTACCTCTAAGGGTGTCAAAATCAAATAGCTGACCTCGAATATCGGTCGCGGACAATTGGTAAAAATCTTCCATAGCAAATCTCCTTATTGTTAGTTAAAAAGTTGTTAGTTAAAAAATTGTAAGTTTTTCTTGCATTATTATGCTGACAAGCGTAGTTTATCTATTGGCAGTTATTCAGCCTCACTTACGCCTAAAAATGTCAGTATTTCTGACAAAAGTCTGATATGATTTATTAATACTCAAACGGAACTCCCCCGCTATGCTCACTGACGCTAAACTATCGGCTGGACAACGCTTGACGCAGCTGCGTAAAAGCAAAGGTTTGACCACTGCCGAACTTGCCGATTTAATGACCCAAGCTGGTGCTAAAGTTAGCCGTGCCGCGATTTCTAATTGGGAGCGCGGCTCCAATGGCATCGTGTCCAATAAACTGCCTGTGCTTGCCAGTCTGTTAGGGTGCAGCGAAAGCTATTTGCTATCGGGTACTGGGGTGGAAAGTCAAAGCGTCAGCACCCAAGCGTTAGCGGCGAATACGGTCAATGATACTACTGTAGCACAAGCATCAAGCGATGCCAATCAAGCGAATCCGTGGCAGGGTCAAACGGCTCAACCGACGACGCCTGCTGCTACCAATTTTCAACCCAACCATTCTAAACCTAATCCCAAACCCAATCCCAAACCTAGTAGTGATGTATCTACCATGAAAACTTTGAACAAATCCAACAAACTGCAAAACGTGTGCTATGACATTCGCGGTCCTTTGCTACAAACTGCCAACCGCATGGAGACACAAGGTCATAAAATCATCAAACTCAATGTTGGCAACCCTGCCCCATTTGGGTTTGAAGCGCCGCAAGAGATTTTATCAGATGTGGCGATGAATTTGCCCAATGCGATTGGCTATTCAGACTCTCAAGGGATTTTTGCCGCGCGTAAAGCGATTTTGCAGTATTACCAAGCCAAAGGATTGTTAGAAGCGGTAGACGTTGCCGATGTGTATTTGGGCAATGGTGTCTCTGAACTGATTGTGATGACCATGCAAGCGTTACTGGATGACGGCGATGAAGTGCTGATTCCTATGCCTGACTACCCGCTTTGGACAGCGGCGACGAATTTGGCAGGGGGTAAAGCGGTTCATTATCTGTGTAATGAAGCCGACAACTGGCAGCCAGATATTGCCGATATCGAAAGCAAAATCAATGAGCGCACCAAAGGCATTGTGGTCATCAACCCAAACAACCCAACAGGCGCGCTTTATTCTACCGAAAATTTAAAAAAAATCGTGGCACTAGCAGAAAAACACGGGCTTGTACTGATGGCGGATGAGATTTATGACCGCGTGCTGTATGATGATGCCGTGCATGTACCGATGTGCACCCTTGCCAAAAACTGCTTGGTTATCTCGTACAATGGCTTGTCAAAGTCGCACCGTATCGCAGGTTTTCGTTCAGGCTGGATGATGTTATCGGGTAAAAAACACCATGCGGCTGATTTTATTGAAGGGTTAACCATGCTATCATCGATGCGGCTGTGTGCCAATGTCCCTTCACAATACGCGATTCAAACGGCGATGGGTGGCTATCAAAGTATGCAAGCCTTGACCGCACCAACCGGTCGCCTGTATCAGCAGCGCAACATCGCTATCGAGCGCCTAAACGCCATTAAAGGTATCTCATGTACCATGCCACAAGGGGCGTTTTATTGTTTCCCAAAAATTGACCGTGAGATTTATCCAATCGAAGATGATATGCAGTTTATGATGGAATTATTACTGCAAGAAAAAGTCTTGATGGTACAAGGTACGGGCTTTAACTGGCATGCACCTGACCATTTTCGCGTGGTATTTTTGCCCAATGCATCAGATTTGCATGAAGCGATGGATCGACTTGAGCGCTTTTTTGCCACAAAACGCCAAGAATATGGCACTGATTAATGTTTCATTGAAACAAAAAACCCCGAATCGTCGGGGTTTTTTATTGTGAGCAATTAATTAACTAAAGCTATTGAGATAAAGCCATTGGAATTAACCCAGTAACTCCGTTAAAAATACAGCGATGATACCAATCGGTGCGACAAATTTTACCACAATTTGCCAAATAGTCCATTTCATGCCATCGAGCCCCAATTCACGTTTTACCGATTCTTGGTTGATAAACCAGCCAATGAGGATAATGGTACCCAAACCAATCAAAGGTAGCATGATTTTACTAGAAGTATAATCGAGCGCGTCAAAGATACCTTGTGGGATGTCTTTACCGTTTTTGTGGATAGTAAATACCGCAAAATCAGACAATTTATTGAATGACAATAACGCAAGTACACCGACTGCCCACGTTGCCACTGCCCCTACTATCGTGCAGAGTTTACGGCTCATCGGGGTTTTTTCTTCCAAGAATTCGACAATGGGCTCAAGAATTGAAATCGACGACGTCAATGCCGCAAAAGTCAATAACAAGAAGAATAAAGTACCCACCACCACACCTAGGCTCATTTGACCAAAGGCGATTGGCAAGGTCACAAACACCAAACCGGGACCTGCCGCTGGATCAAGATGATTGCTAAATAAAATTGGGAAAATCGCAAGACCTGCCGCCAGTGAAAAGATAATATCCCAAATAATCACCGTGCGCGCGGTTGCCAATAAATCCACATCTTGTTTTAGGTATGAACCATAACTCACCATGATCGCCATACCCAGTGACAGACAGAAGAACGCATGTCCCAGTGCCGCCATCAGCACTTTACCCACACCAACTTCCTGCATACGCTGCAAGTCAAACTTAAACAAAAACTCGGCGCCTTTGGCAAAATCCATATTAATCGCGTTATATCCCACGATAAATAATAGGATAAAAGCCAACGCAGGCATCATGATTTTTGATGCTTTCTCAATACCTGCTGATACACCGCCAGCCACAATTAGCGCCGTCAATCCCATAAACGCCGTGTGCCACAACGTCATTTCGGTTGGATTTGCCAACATCGTCTCAAAAATTTTGCCAGTGGCGTCGGCATTGAGACCACCAAATGCATTGATACCGGCTTTTAAGGTGTAATTAAGCGACCAACCGCCAATCACACTATAAAATGACAAAATCATAAAAGCAGCTAAAATACCAAAGTAGCCAAGCAGACTCCAAGCAGGTGAGGTGTTATTGGCTACCGCCGCTTTGCGAAAACTTGCTGCTGGGTTACTTTGACCACGGCGACCAATCAGCCATTCAGTGACCAACACTGGAAAACCAATAAGCGCGATACTGATAATAAACACGATAACAAATGCCGAGCCACCGCTATCGCCTGTCATGTAAGGAAACTTCCAAATACTACCGAGACCGACCGCAGAACCCACGGCAGCCATTAAAAACCCAATCTTTGAGCTCCACTGGGAATGAGACGACTTGTGATTAGTGCTCATAATCCCTCCCTAATTGAATGTAAATAAATGAAAAAATTGCAACGAGAATCTTGCAGTATGTAGATTTTTCATGAATCAATAGTTAATGTCAAACTTTCTTTTCATAAAACCTAACCAAAAGTTATACAAGTAAGTTATTATTTTTTTTAATTTATATAAAACACAATAAAATCAAATATTTATAATGGTTATTTTTAAAATTCATTAAACGCAAATTATTTTTATACTAAATATTACTTTTTGGAATCAATAATTTTTGCACCTATTTGATGGCGAATTACTGGCAAAACTTAGCGGTTAATGTAAACGGTTTAAACTCGCACAATTGTGGGGATTTTGATAGCAATTTTTTGCCATTAAAGGTAAAATTTCATTTTCAAAAATTGCACGCCCAAACGTGCTGACCATTCGCAGAATGATGACAAGGGACTTATTGATGACGCAGCCTTATAACGTGTTGTTCTTGTGCAAGCACAATGCTAGCCGTAGCCTAATGGCAGAAGCCATTTTGAATAAAATTGGTGGTGACCGTTTTGTAGCCTATAGCGCAGGCGTTGAGCCATCCCCTAGCGCGCATCCATTCACGCTTGAGGTATTAAAACAAGAAGGTTATGACGTCACAGGCTTAGCGCCCAAATCCGTCAATCAGTTTTTACAAGACAGCGCGCCAAAGATTGATTTGGTGATTGGGCTGTGCAATTCTTTACAGCAACATGCCGACATTGATGGTAAATTCCTACTAACCGCACATTGGCATATCAATGATACCGACAGTGTATCAGCCGATAGTGATATGGAAAGAGCCGCATTTAGCCAAGTATTACGCCAACTTTCTCAGCGCATTCATTTATTGACAAACTTGCCCGAAGATAAAATCGAGCATTTGGCACATCCATCAGCGGATGCCTAACATCCCGGTAAACGATTGACCCTAAAAAAGCCCAACTGTCTTGGGCTTTTCTTTTTTCTATTTTTTTCTTTGCCTCTATATGTAGATGTGCCTCTATCAATCTATCTATGAATCAACTTTTTGCTGCATTAATGATTCAATCGCGTCCGTTGTTTTTGGCACATCACGGGTAAGAACCAGCGGCTCACCGTCGGTAATAACCACATCATCCTCAATCCGAATGCCAATACCCCGATATTTCTTGGGTACCAATGCATTGTCATGCGCAAAATACAAGCCTGGCTCAACGGTAATCACCATGCCTTTTTCAAGCTTTCTGGGTTTACCATCGTCGCCAGTGTAGCGCCCTGCATCGTGCACATCTAAGCCAAGCCAATGCCCTGTGCCATGCATATAAAACGGTAAGTAGGCTTTATCAGCAATCAACTCCTCGACATCGCCTGTCAAAATTCCCAACTCAATCAAGCCTTGGGTCAGTACTTTAAGCGCAGTTTCATGATGGATTTTGCCATGTTCGCCTGCTTTTAGGCTATTGATGGCGGCGATATTGGCATTTAGCACAATGTCATACACCTGTTTTTGCACGTCGCTGAACTTGCCACTCACAGGAAAAGTACGGCTGATATCACCGGCATAATGTTGGTATTCGGCGCCCGCATCTATCATCACCAAGTCGCCGTCGTGCAGCGGTTGGTCGTTTTCGACATAGTGCAAAATATTGGCATTGTCCCCGCCAGCAACGATACTATTATAAGAGGGTACGCAGCCGTATTGGGCAAAAGCATAATTAACTTCAGCTTCCAGTCTACTTTCATTCCCTTGATTTTTCTGCATCAAGGGTGCCACGCTTTGCATGGCGCGAATATGCCCATAAGCACTGATTTGGGCGGCGACTTTCATGCGTGCAATTTCAGACTCATCTTTTATCAGCCGCATTTCATTGATAAGGCTATCAATATTGGTGATGGTATCGACCATACCTTCCCCGCGCTGCAGTTGCTTGGCTTGATTAAGCCAGTCAATCAGCTCATTATTAAAGCGGGCAAACACGTGTTTTTTACCAAAAATCAGGGTTGGCATCACCTCATCAATTTTGCCAATGGCAATCGCTTTATCCACGCCAAAATCTGCAGTTGCACCTTCAAGCCCTACGCGCTTACCATCCCAAATCTCACGTAGTTTGTCTTTTTCACGTAAAAATAACGTGTAGTTGACAGCATGGTCAGTTTTTTCCAAAACCATGACGGATTCTGGCTCGGCAAAGCCAGTCAGGTAGAAAAAACTGCTGTCGGCGCGGTATTTATACTCAGCATCGTTGTTGCGGATATGAGCGGGTGCCGTTTGCAAAATCGCAATGCTATTGTTTGGCAAGGCTTCAGCAAGTTTGGCACGGCGTTTGGCAAATTGGCTTTGGGGAAGCTTTGGCAACAACTGTATGGTTAATTGATTTGACATGATATTTCCAGAAAATTTAATGGCTGTCACAGCATTGTTGAAGAATTTGCTGTAAGAAGCTTTCGCATTTTGCTAATTGGTTTAGACTGACAAACTCATTGGCTTTATGGGCATTGCCAATATCGCCAGGTCCGCAAATCACCGTCGGAATACCTGCATTGGTAAACTGCCCGCCTTCGGTGGCATACGCTACTTTATGGCGCTGCTGTTCATCTACCAAATTTTCTATGAGCTGTTGCAAGGCTTGGCTATCTATATCGGTCATCGCAGGGACATTTTCGTTGCGAGTTAGTTCAATCCCTGTGTCGCTGTCAATGGCGTGCATCTTAGGCTCAAGGGTTTTGATAAAGGCGCGAATCGGCTCAATCACTTGGCTTTCATTCATATGCGGCAAATTGCGATAATCAAAGGTGAATTCGCACAGGTTGGGCACGATATTGGTTGCTGTGCCGCCGGTAATAGTGCCCACTGACAAGGTCGAAAATGGTACGTCAAACGCCATGTCTTGGTCGTTACGTTGTTGCAATTGTTCGGCAAGTTTATCAATAAAATTGATAATTTTACTAGCATAGCTGATGGCATTGACGCCTTGCGGGGTCAGCGATGAATGCACCGATTTGCCATGCACGCGGCAGCGATACACTTGGATGCCTTTATGCGCGGTGACCATTTTCATCATGGTCGGCTCACCGACGATACAGTAGTCTGGCTTAATCCCTTGCGCTTTTAAATCTGCAAGCAGTAATGGCGCACCCAAACAACCCACTTCTTCGTCATACGACAGTGCCAGATGAATCGGTTTGTTGAGCATCCTATTGCGGCTTGCTTGCACCACAGATGGCAACAGGGTTAAGGCACAAGCAATAAAGCCTTTCATATCACAAGCCCCACGCCCGTATAGCTTATCTTCCATAATGGTCGCCACAAACGGATCGGTATCCCATGCCTGCCCATCAACGGGCACCACATCCGTATGCCCCGAAAACACAAAACCCCCTGTCGTTACAGTATCACCCTTACCCATTGCAGGTACAGTCACAAAGAGGTTGGCTTTGGTATTATCGGCATTAAAGGTCAAACGTGGCGACAACCCCAACTGCTCACAATAGCCCGCCACATACTCAATCAATTGCAAATTGGAGTAGCGACTGACAGTATTAAAACCAATCAGTTTTGTTAACCAGTCTACGGCGTTGGATGGATAGCCCATAGTCGTTCCATTTTTATAAATTTTAAACCATTAAAACACCCTATCAGGGTAAATTTAGTCGAAATAGGCTGTTAGCATCAATTCGGCTTTTTACCGGTCATGGCATCTATGACCATATGGGTAACAAAATCATCATTAGTATCTTTTTCTGCTTCCCAATCGAGTTCATCATCACGTAGCTGCTCAATAAAATCCAAATGCTCCTCATCAATCTCTTGGGCTTTGCCCACAGGGCGATTCATGGCAAATCCTGCGATGAGCGGCAACTTGGCGACTGATTTACGCACTCGCCCTTGTGACACACTCACAGGAATCATGCGCACAAACTCAAGTAGCTCCATATATTCAACTTCACCTTCAGCATTGTCTGTCCCTTGCAGTGCCTCATCATACGCATCAATCCGCAGCGCGCCGATTTTTGCCAAGTCATTAAATAGGCTATTTTCTTCCGGACGTAGCGCACTATCGGTGACACCAAAGCCTGTCAAAAAGCCATTTGCCCAGTTCTTAAGTGCCATCAAACGCTCATAGAGTGGATGGTCGTCATCAGGCAACAACGGCATAAACTGGTAGCTATCAGCATCATCGGTTAACACCGCCACCATATCCTCGCCCTCTTCAGTCACTATCTCTAACGCTTTTGGCTCAAGCTCGGTAAAACTCAGCTCAGTCAGTAGCAGTTGCCACTCTTGCTCGGTTGGCGCATCACATACACTTAGCACCCCTGAGATTAGCCCATGTAACTCACTAATTGTGACGTCATGCCAATCCTCAAATGCTTGTGTCCAATCCTGCCAACCTGAAATATAATCATCCATCGCTTTACCCTTTTTTCACAAAAAATTATATCAACATTGAGATAATACTAGCCTTAATGCGGTCAACTATGGCATTATTAAAGTGGTAAAATAATATAAGTATCACTCAAATTTTAAGCCTTCACGCTATAGCTATACCAAAAAAGCCTTTTGCTATTCATGTCAATGAGCGCCCATCACGTCGCTCTTGATGATTTACTTGATTATTCACTCGATTATTCACTCGATTACTGACTAGACATCATATCATGAGCACCCTAATTGACCAACTGACCCAGCTACAAACCGCATTGACTAAGCTTCGCGATAAATATCAATTCGCCAGTAGCGAGCTAACCCGTATTAAAGCACAGCCAACTGTTACCGCAGATCAACTGCAAGCGGTACAAGCTAAGCTCGATGCCAGCAAAGAACTGCAGCAAAATTTGGAACAACAACTTGCCAGACAAGCCGAAGAGTATCAAGCCCTCGAGCAGCGCTATCAGTCACTTGCCGAATCTCACAACATGCTAAGTACCGAATACGAACAAACCCAAAACCAATTACAGATTTTTACCACACAAAATCAAAAACTGATTGAAAAAAATCGCGTTGCGGCAGAGCATACCAAGCTTGTGTTAGAGCGCTTGGCAAAAATTGACAGCGAAAACTAACCCGCCCCTATTTAAGCCAGCCTTAGTGATGTTTAAAACATTTGAATACGTTAGGAAAATCTTATGGCATCTGCCCAAAGCATTAAAAAAGTTGATATCCTGATCAATGGTCGTAGCTATACCATTAACTGCCCAGAATCGGAAGAGCCTGCGTTGCAGCGTGCGGCAAGCTATATTAACCAGTTTATGCAAGAGGTACGCCGCCAAGCGCCTCAGCTACCCCAAGAAGAATTATTGGTACTATGCGCGTTGACCTTGTTTGAAAAATCAGAAAACTTACAACGCTATCAAGAAAACGAAAGCCAAGCGCAAGACCTGGTGGGTAAAATGTTAGAAGACGTTGTGCGTTTTGCCTGATGTCTGTAGTGTAAAATAAAATTCGACTAATTTTGAGCGCGCTGGTATTGTTTGCCAGCATGAAAATCCGCTTGGTGTTCTTGATTACAAAAGAACTTATCCCCTTCTACAATCCCTCGCCACTCTGCTAACGTATGATGGCAAAAATCACACGCACGTGGCTCGGTACTCTCGCCCGGCTGCGGTTGTAAATAGCCTTTCGGTGGTCGCGGATACATCCATTTCATCCCAACCCAGCTAAGCCCCATAATCACCAAAACTACAAAAATTGCGGTAAACATCGCTTCACCTCATTGTCTAATGAACGAATCATCGTTGCCAATTAAGAATTATGACTGCTTGTTAATTAGTATTGTAAGGTTTGATTATACTGCAAAAAATCGCGCATTGATGGGTTATTCATGCTATGTTTAAGCTAATTTTACCAGTTGCAGCGTCTTTCGGTCGTAGCGTCTAAAGATTGCAATTGTAAACATATCATAAAGCGATATAATGTAGAATAATTTTATCTTGTAATGCCATCGCTGTTGCCACCCATAATTATAATAGCGGCATCATGCTTGCATACCGTTTTAGACGGATATGACTAAAGGGACGACCCCATAACAAATTTTTACTGAAGGATTTTTCATGTCACACCTTGATTTAACCCCAGATGATAGCGTAGCAACGCAGCTGCCGAGTGAGTCAATGACCGTCGAAGCTACTACGCCAAACCAACCAGCAAACCCACAGCCAGTTTCTCAAAAACCTGCTCAGCCAACTTCTCAATCAGTTTCTCAGTCAACCACTCAGTCATCAAGCCAATCGACTAGCCAAGCAGATTCTATGGTGGGGCTAAAAATTGCGGTGGCACAGCAGCAATTTATTGTCGGCGATGTCATCAATAATGCCAAAAAAATGGTAGAACTGGCTAAAGATGCCCGTGACAAGGGTGCCAATATTATTGTCTTTCCTGAGTTATCACTGCTGGGTTATCCGCCTGAAGATTTGTTATTACGTCCAAGTCTTGCCTCACGTGTGAAACTTGCTTTTGAATTGCTCTACACGGTCAAAGATATCGTAATGCTAGTGGGTTATCCGCACATTGACCCCAATGGCACGTTTAACTCAGTGGCTATCATTCACAATGGTCAGCAAAAAGGCTTTTATCACAAACAATGTTTGCCAAACTATGGCGTGTTTGATGAACGCCGCTATTTTAATACCGGTCACAACCAAGTGTTGTTTGACTATCAAGGACTCACCATTGGACTACTTATCTGTGAAGACTTATGGCAAGACGCTCCCATTCGCGCACTCAAAGAAAAAGGTGCAGAAATCATCATCAGCCTCAATGCCTCGCCCTTTGAGCAAAACAAGCAAGAACAACGTAAGGCTTTATTAAAAAGCCGTGCCACTGAGCACAATATCCCGATTGTGTATGCCAATAGCGTGGGCGGTCAGGATGACTTGGTGTTTGATGGCGGCTCGATGGTGGTCAACGCTCAAGGTAAAATCGTGCAAGAAGCGCCAAGATTTTTGCAGCATACCCTGTATGTGGTTGCTCGTCACGATGCCCAAAGCGGTCAAGTGATATTATCAGAACAGCGCAAATCACCGCTTGCACTTAGCCAAATCGCTGAAACTTATCAAGCGCTGGTTGTCGGCTTGCGTGATTATGTCAATCATTCTGGCTTTAAAGGCGTATTGGTTGGGTTGTCAGGCGGGATAGACTCGGCGCTCACGCTATGTATCGCCGTTGATGCCTTAGGTGCGGACAAAGTTTATGCGGTTATGATGCCCTATGAGTACACCTCGCAAATCAGCCTGCAAGACGCGCAGGCGCAGGCACACCGGCTCAACGTGTCTTACACCGTGTGCCCGATTCATGCCGCCGTTGAAGGCATGCGTCATACACTAGAGCCGATGTTTAGCAACACCACCGCCGACACCACGGAAGAAAATATCCAAGCCCGTGCGCGCGGCATGATTCTGATGGCATTGTCCAACAAATTTGGTCATCTAGTCATCACCACAGGCAACAAGTCAGAGATGGCCGTGGGCTATGCGACATTGTATGGGGATATGGCAGGCGGATTTGATGTCTTAAAAGATGTGTATAAAACCCAAGTATATGCCCTCGCCAACTATCGCAACCGCCTAGAAGAAACGCCGGTGATTCCTGAGCGTGTGATTACGCGTCCGCCTTCTGCCGAGCTTCGACCCGACCAAAAGGACCAAGACAGTCTGCCCGATTATGATACCCTCGATAAAATGCTGGAGCTGTATATCGATCGCGACTTTGGGTATGATGCGATTGTAGAAGCCGGTTATGATAAAGATGTGGTGAAAAAAGTACTCAGCATGGTAGACCGCAATGAATACAAACGTCGTCAAGCGGCGATTGGCACCAAGATTACCCACCGCGCCTTTGGGCGTGAGCGTCGCTACCCACTCGTCAATCACTGGTCGCTAGAGTTTCCAAAACTCTAACTTCCAAAGCTCTAATTTCCAAAATTCTAAGGCGGCACAACACAAAAAGACTGCGATTTGGCAGTCTTTTTTTTATCTGTCGCAAAGCATGTATCGGAAATTATGTATCACAAAGCATATATCGTAAAGCTTGCACGACAGTTAGGTCATTGTCACATCCAAATGCAAGCTTTCTTTAATCTCTTCCATCACAATCAAACTGTGGGTTTCCACCGCCGCTGGCAATTGTTTTAAGATATTGCCCAGTAACTTGCGGTAAGAACTCATCTCTTTTAGCCGCGCTTTGACCAAAAAATCAAACTCACCCGAAATCAAATGACATTCCAGTATCTCTGGAATTTCTGACAGTTTTTTGCTCACTTGCTCAAAGACATCGCCCGACTTGGTAGATAGCTTTATCTCCAGAAACACCAACAAGCTTTTATTGACCAAATTTGGATTTAACCGCGCATGATAACCTGTGATAATACCTTCACGCTCCAGCCGTTTAACTCGGTCTGAGCAAGGGGTGGTTGATAGGTTAACTCTGGCGGCCAATTCGCTGATAGAAATTCGGGCTTGTTGTTGCAAGATTTCAAGGATTAAACGGTCGGTACGGTCTAAAGTGCGCATAGCAAAATGAAAACCCTGTTTTTTGATGATTGGCATGATAAAACCGATAATATCAGCAAAATTCTAGCATAAAAACAGCAAAATTCACTGCAAAACTTTGCTTATACTAGCGAAATCAACTGATAATTAAGCAGATATTTGGGGGTGGGTATGCGCGTATTGGTATTGGGTAGTGGCGTAATCGGGGTGACAAGTGCCTATTATTTAGCCAAGCAAGGCGTAGAAGTCACGGTGATTGACCGCCAAGCGGGTGCCGCACAAGAAACCAGTTTTGGCAATGCTGGGCAAATCTCCCCTGGCTACTCTACCCCTTGGGCAGCGCCTGGTATTCCATTGAAGGCGGTTAAATGGTTATTCCAACAACACGCCCCTTTAGCCATCAAATTAGATGGTAGTCTGTGGCAGTTACAATGGATGCTACAAATGCTCAAAAACTGCAATACCAAGCGCTATGCCATCAACAAAGAGCGTATGGTACGAGTGGCAGAATACAGCCGCGACTGTCTGCAACAGTTGCGTCAAGACACCGGCATTCACTACGAAAACCGCTCACAAGGCACATTACAAGTTTTTCGCAAACCCGCCCAACTAGAGGCTGTACAGCAAGATATTAAGGTGTTACAAGATTCAGGCGTGCCTTTTAAGCTGATTGATAACAGCAAGGCGTTGGCTGATATTGAGCCTGCGTTAGTAAATGCTACTGATAAGCTGGTTGGCGGATTGCATTTGCCGCATGATGAAACAGGCGATTGCTTTTTGTTTTGCCAAGCATTAGCGCAACAAGCCAAAGCGCTAGGGGTGAAATTTTTATACAATCAAACCATCGAAAAGCTGGTAGTCGATGCTGGGGCGATTAAAGGGGTGCTGGTAAATGGTGAGTTATTAACGGCAGACCAGTATGTATTGGCGTTGGGCAGTTATTCGCGGGCGCTTTTGCAACCGCTGCAGCTTAATCTGCCTGTGTACCCTGTCAAAGGCTACTCACTGACTGTGCCGATTATCAATGCTGATTTAGCGCCCCAATCAACGGTGCTTGATGAAACCTATAAAATCGCCATTACTCGCTTTGACAACCGCATTCGCGTAGGCGGTATGGCAGAATTAAGTGGTGTTGATGTAAGTCTAAACCCCCAGCGCCGTGCCACACTCGAAATGGTCACGCAGGACTTATACCAAACCCATAAAATATAGTATTATAGCTATATGAAAGAATCAAACCCAA
>NZ_DAMBBC010000020.1:0-41585 GCF_032057165.1 Moraxella sp. CTOTU48717
GTCGGTTGAGTATGCCATTTTGTTATTGTAGCACTTCTAGATTTCTTTAACTATACATATTCAGTCGGGCGATATTCTGACTGCGGCGTCATCCATTCGATTTCGGTTCCCATAAACAAAGGCGTACCACCGCCGCCGCAAAACCCGACCAATACCCCCGCTTGCGACAGCATCCGCATGGCAGCTTGGGTAATTGATGTCCCTGTGCCCAATAATATACAAGTGGTGTTGGCAATCGGGATGTTGTAATAAAGATTCTCTTTTTCGGCTTCAGTAAGATACAACACACGCCCGTCTTTTTGCATGACGCGGCAGTATTGTAGGTAGTAGATATTGGCACGTTTGGAGTGCAGGATGGTCTTTAAGTCAGAAGACGTAAAGCTATTGTCGGTATAGGGATTGGCGTTTGACATGATAGAGATGACATAAGTTGATTTTTCTTTAGTCTGTCAAACCATGTTCATGAATGCAATAGGGTATTTATAGTAAAACGACAAATAGTGACGTTTAGAAAAATTTAATCTCATAACTTATATTGAGGTTTTTATTTAGTCAATTGTTAAAATTTGGTTGTTATGGATTTTAATTATCAAAAAAATCTTGATTTAAGAGTTATCAATATTATAAGAGTTATAGATAATTCACTATATCGCCATATCACTGCATTTCAGCGTTTAAATGTGTACAGATTGCTACCTTAATCTGTACAAATTATTGGAATGAATTGTACAGATTCTTACCCTTACCTGTACAGATTCTTACCTTTAATGTACAAATTCTTGGTTAAGACAAAATTTTCAAGCATCATGGATTTTTGTTATGCTTCTGTAAGTCCTGTACATTAAGGTACATTATATTTTGAGCGAAATTTTTAGCGTTTTTATAATTTAACCACTTATATTGTGTTGAGTAAAAACGTGTCTGAGCTAAACTTTTATGGCAGAGGTAATAGCCAAATTATGATAACCAAATCCAATACTTTAATTGAGGCGGGTTATGATTTGACTTTTGCCGAACATGATTTGATGACGCTTGCAGTCAATAAACTGCACAAAGAAAAAACAGGTGGTAAACAGGTGATGATTAGTGCTAAAGAGTTTGCGGCGGCTAATAATGTGAGTGATAACTATGCGTACCAAACTCTCAAAGAAGCTGCGAATACCTTAGGCAATAAGAAACTTAAATTTACCCTATATCTTGACTTAACTCGCCACACTGAAAAAGAAGAAGATAAGCTAACTGTCATCAAGCCAAATCATTCTCATTTTACGACGTTACGAGCCGAATACAATTGGCTACAGGGAATTTCTTATCAAGACCAACTTGGCTATATTATTCTGCACTTTTCTGACCCATTAGCATTTTTGATTGAAAGAACCAATGAGGCCTACACAAAATATGATTATGTTAAAACCATTGAATTTACAGGCTGTAGCAGTAAACGTCTATATGAATTAGTGAAAAAATGGCAAGACATCAGAAAAGTCCCTGCCATGAGCGTGTTTGAATGGAAAGAATTTTTCGGTGTCGCAAACAAATACCCACAAATTTCAGAATTTAAGCGCCGTGTACTTGAACCTGCTATTGAACAAATCAATAAACAAGGCGAGTTCAAATTAACACTTAGAACCACAAAAACGGGACGGAGTATTAGCCACTTTGAAATCGCTATTAAGTCTGTTAAATCAAAATTTGAATCAGCCAATAGTGGTGCAACAGCTTCAATTCAGCAGATGAAAACGCTTACACCCATTCAAGCTAATAAATTTGCTAAATTACTAGCCAATGACAATAACTTTGGGGGTAAATTTGCTCGTTCGGGTGAATCTATGAATGAGTTTATCAATCGCTTATCTAATGAACTACAAAAAGATGCTAAAAAAATCGCTGATTACTTACCTTTCTTAAAAAAATGTGGCTTTAAGTTTTAACGCTCTAAATCTATCAGCCTCATTAGTAACTAGCAAAAAAATAATAGCCTATTCATAAATTACTAAAAATAAATTCACTATCTGACTTATCCAACAATTTAACTACCTGTTTTATTAGGTTCATATTGGAACAAATCTCCCACCTGCACATCAAGTGCTTCGCAGATTTTATCAATCGTTTCAAAATCAATTCGTGTGGTTTGATCGTTATAAATCTTGTGCATCGTTGATTTACTGATGTCTGTCATTCGAATTAAATCAGCCACTTTCAAACGTCTTTCTGCCAAAAGTACCGGTAAATTACTTTTTATCATATAAAAAACCTTAATTGACTTAAAAAGTACTTGCATTGAACTACATTTTGCATTAAAGTACTTCTATCGAATAACAAAATAGTTTCATAAAACAATTTTGTTATTCGATATATAATAAATTTCATTTCTTAAGAGGTTATTATGACACAAACATATCTGACAACAGAAGAGCTTTCTGAACGCATTAAGTATACGCCACGCACAATTCGTGTGACCCTTAAGGATAATGTGCTCATTGAAGGAGTGCATTATATTCGTCCATTTGGTGGTCGTAAAATCTTATATATATGGGAACAAATTGAAAAAGATATGCGTAACACCTTGTTGGGTACCATTAATGCAATGGCTTTACAATAAAACGGGAGAAAATAAATGGCTTCAATTAGAAAGCGCTACGATAAACTTGTTGTTGATTTTCGCTTTTTGAATAAACGCTGTCGAGAAACAACCAACCTAATCGACACGCCCGAAAATCGAAAAAAACTGGAAAAAATCATCCAAAAAATGGAAGCAGAAATCACCCTTGGACTATTTGATTATCTCAAATACTTCCCAAAAAGTGAGAAAGGCATTGAACTGATGGCAGTCAAAGAGCGTGTGCAAAGTTTTCAATCTGACACGCCCGTATTTAAGGACTTTGCTGAAACTTGGTTTGAAGAAAAGCAAATTGAATGGCGAGCAAGCTACATCGGCAAAATCAAAGATATTTTGGATAAGTATCTGGTGCCACATTTTGGCAAACGCAGTGTTATCGCTATCACAAGGGCAGATGTGTTAGCGTTCCGTACTTCTCTCGGCAAAGTGACCTACGGAACAGCTAACAAGCATCTGTCAGCAGCCAGAATTAATTCGATAATGACCACTTTGCGTATGATACTGCAAGAAGCGGCAAAACGCTATAAATTTGAAAATCCTTATGAGGATATCAAGGTTTTAAAACTTGATAAGCCTGATATTGAGCCATTCACCATTGAAGAGGTTTGGAAATTTATCAATGGCGTGCGTAAAGACTATAAAAACTATTACACCGTAAGGTTTTTCACCGGCATGCGAACCAGCGAAATTGATGGACTAACGTGGGAGTATGTGGATTTTGACCGCCGTGAAATCCGTGTTCGCCAAGCGTATGTCAAAGGCGTAATTGGTAAGCCCAAAACCCAAGAATCCAATCGAGATATTGCTATGTCACCTTGGGTTTATGAAGCGCTACAAGCGCAGTACAAAGTCACACATGGTCGCTCAAAATTCGTGTTTTGCAATCGAGAAGGAGAGCCACTCGATTATCACAATGTCAATCGTAAAGTGTGGCATCCCACGCTTCGACTGTTAGGGTTAAAAGCCCGTAATGCCTACCAAACCCGCCATACGGCTGCAACGCTATGGCTTGCGGCAGGGGAGGCGCCAGAATGGATCGCAAGGCAGATGGGTCACGCCAATACTACCATGTTGTTTAAGGTTTATAGCCGCTATGTACCGAATATGACACGCCGTGATGGCAGTGCCTTTGAAGCTTTGATAGCAAGTAGTCAAAATAAAGAGCAAGGAGAATAGTCGTGTTGGTTATTGATTATGAAAAATTGCGTCAAACCATTAAACCGCATAATAATTTGAATTTTGTCAGCCAAACTGCCTGTGATTTGGCAAGAAAGTTGATTACTGAGTATGGTATTGCTAATGACGATAAGCTGTCTGAATGGCTCAATGAACAAAAATACAAATCACATAAAGCGCTAATGGTTTGGGTACAGCAACAGTTGCCATTAATTGATAGTGATGAAACGGATTTTGAAAGATATCGTCAGCTTCGTCGACTATTTTACGCCAATTTTTCAGAGTTTATAGAAGAGGTGCATTAAAATGCGTGTACGATTACTGACAAATAATATGCTAAATGGCTATTCATTAAAAATGTGCCAGGATTATTGGCAACCTTTTAATTATCCAAATCAACATCCACTTTCGCTTGAATGGCATATTAAACATATATGCCAGCATTATGATGTCACTTCTGAAGAGCTTATCACGAGACTATCGATGGTAAAAGCTTACGATTCTTATATCCGCTGTGACGCATGCGGGAAAATGTATGAGTTAAATAATCCATGTAAACTACCTAATCCAGATGATTTTATGAGCTGGCAATGTGATGACTGCAAAATATTTAAGCAAAAAGGGGTGATTAATTTACACAGTTTTTTAGTAAATATAGAAGATGATGATTGTCCATTTTAAATATGATCTTCATAAGTACCGCCTAACTTGGCGGTATTTTTTTATATGTTTAAAGATTAGGTTACTATTACAATTTTTCGGTCCAGTTTTGGGGGGGATTATAATTTTTTGTAAACTTCTTCTAATTGCTAAAACTTAAGAATTAAAATTACTTAAGTATTTACGTATTATTGACTCAGCATTTTGTGAAACCTACACTGAAAACCATGTGAAATGGAAATTTATTTTAGGATAATAATTGAGCAAATGACTTGCTCAACACACAAAGGAGTTGTGTCAATGGAATATGTTGAACCTATCAATACTTCTGCCCCAGTCGCCACTAAGGGTCATCATCGAATTGCTGGCATCTCGAGCATGGTCGGTACCACCATCGAATGGTACGATTTTTTTATCTACGGGACTGCTGCAGCACTGATTTTTAACAAATTGTTTTTCCCCGCTTTAGACCCGCTAACGGGTACGCTGGCCTCTTTTGGTACTTATGCCATAGGCTTTATCGGTCGTCCATTAGGTGGCATTGTATTTGGGCATTTTGGAGACAAAATTGGTCGCAAATCCATGCTTATTATGACCTTACTGCTGATGGGTATTCCCACCGTACTGATTGGACTATTACCCACTTACGCCAGCATTGGCTATTGGGCTGCGATTTTACTTATTGTGCTGCGTTTTTTGCAAGGTATGGCAATGGGCGGTGAGTGGGGTGGCGCAGTCTTGATGGCAGTTGAACATGCCCCTGTGGGTAGTAAGGGTTTTTGGGGCAGCTTACCGCAGACCAGCTCTGGTTTCGGATTATTGCTTGCCTCCCTAGCTATTGGCGCTGTTTCTTTATTGCCTGAAGCAGATTTATTTAGCTGGGGCTGGCGTTTGCCTTTCTTAGCTAGTTTAGTATTACTACTTGTCGGTGCCTACATCCGTGCCAAAGTGCCTGAGTCACCAGATTTTGAAAAGGTAAAAGCGGAAAAAGAGCATGTAAGTATTCCTGCACTACAAGTTTTTCGTAACCATCCTCGTGAGTTGTTTTCTATCATCATTGCGCGCGCTGCTGAAAATGCTTGGTTTTATCTAGCTTCGACTTTTTCTTTGGCATATGCGACTACACAATTAAAAATTCCACGCCAAGATGTATTATTTGCCATCATCTGCGGTGCTGGATTGGCCATTTTTACTATGCCCATTTGTGGTTATATTGCTGATAAAGTCGGTCAACGCAATCTCTTCATGTTTGGATTATTATTATTGGCATTATATTGTTATCCTTTTTTCTATATGATTGGTACTAAAGATCCTATGATGGTTTGGACTGCCTTAGTGGTGGGTGTGGGCGTAATTTTCCCGATTATGTATGCGCCTGAATCCATTCTGTTTGCCCGTCAGTTTCCCGCTGAAATTCGTTATAGCGGCATTTCGATTTCTGTACAGCTTGCGGGTATTTTGGGAGGTGGTTTTGCACCAATGATTGCTACTAAGCTCCTTGCTATGGGTGGTGGTAAGCCAACATTGGTTACGGTCTATTTAGTCAGCATGGCTGTCATTGGTATCTTATGTACCTTCTTGATGAAAAGTGACTCGAAAGAAGTCTATAAGTAAATAAAAATTTTAATTAAAAAGGAATTTTACATGCAAATAATTGGACATTATATTGCCGGACAGCATATTACCGATTCAGACCGAACAGGTAATATTTATAACCCTTCGACTGGTCAAGTGATTGCACAGTGTGCATATGCCGATGAGGCTATTATTGACAAAGCAGTGAAAGCTGCCCAATCAGAAAATGCCAAAAAATGGGCAGCATCTTCTCATGCTACACGCTTACAGGTAATTTTTAAGCTTCGCGAATTAATGATCGCCAAAACAGATGAGCTTGCTGAAATCATCGGACGAGAACATGGCAAAACTATTGAAGATGCCAAAGGTGAAATCGGACGCGCTATCGAAGGAATTGAATTTGCCTGTAATGAGCCACAAGTCACCAAAGGCGAATATTCACGCAATGTTGCGGGCAATATTGATGTGTACTCTATCCGTATTCCTATCGGTGTGGTGGGCTGTATTACCCCATTTAACTTCCCGATTATGGTACCTGCTGTGATGATGACCATGGCAATCGCGGTTGGTAATGCTATCATTTGGAAACCGTCTGAAAAAGTACCGAGCGCGGCACTATTTTATGCGGACTTGTTTAAAGAAGCAGGACTGCCTGATGGCGTATTTAACATCGTACAAGGTGATAAAGTTGCCGTTGATGCTATACTAAGACATTCCGGTATTGCTGCCATTAGCTTTGTGGGCTCAACACATGTAGGCGAATATGTGTACCAAACAGGCACCAACTATGGTAAACGTGTTGCCTGCTTTACGGGTGGTAAAAACCATATGATTGTTATGCCTGATGCTGATCTAGATGCTGCAGCCACCGCGTTTGTTTCATCCGCCTATGGCTCAGCCAGTCAGCGCTGTATGGCAGTGTCATTGTTGCTACCAGTCGGTGAAGAAACGGCAAAAGCTTTACGAAAAAAAGTGATTGAGAAGATTAATAACCTAAAAGTCGGTGCCTACAACGACCCAACCGCTGATTACGGTGCAGTAATCTCAAAAGAATCACAACAAAGCGTGCTAAAAGCCATTGATACTGCAATTGAACAAGGCGCTGAACTGGTCATTGATGGCCGTGATTATACCCATCCTGAACATGCCGATGGGTTTTATGTTGCGCCCACCTTGTTTGATAAACTGACCACCGAAATGGATCTATACAAATACGAAATTTTTGGTCCAGTCCGTGGCATTATACCCACCCAAAGCTTAGCAGAAGCAATTGATATAACTAATAAGCATGAATATGGCAATGGTGCAGTGATTTTTACCAATGATGGTCATGCTAGCAACCAATTTATCAATCAAGTTGAAGCCGGAATGATTGGAATCAATGTGCCTGTGCCATTGCCTGTCAGCTATTTTAACTTTGGTGGCTTGCGTCGTTCAAAATTTGGTGAGTCACATCTCTACGGACCTGATGCGGCACGTTTTTATACCAAAATCAAAACTATATCCCAAAAGTGGATGGAGCCAGCGCAAAATAGTTCGCATGTATCGTTAGCATTCAAAATTACCTAACATTATCTGGAAGCTTTAATTTAAGTTATATATAAAAAAGGCTATGAATTATTTATTCACAGCCTTTTTATTTTGATCTTATCAAGAGCCTGTAAGGAGTGGTTACTATCAAATATTTTAAAGTGCTAAAAAGATGGATTCTTCGTATGCTTAAATTCAAGATATGCTTGAGTTATTACTATTTAATTTATTAATAAGTAGCCGAATATATTTTAGGACTTACGCAAATTTGACTGAAGGCGAGCGTAGCTGCTCACTTAAATAATCGCTCAGTAAGCCGGAATAGCTTTTTGACTGCCTTTGATTTCGATTTTAAGAAGGTGGATGAACGCCATACGGTTGATATTGAAGGGAACAACAATTGCTTTAGACAGAGGTTTAGGAGAGTATTTCAAAAGACTTACTGCTTTTCGAAAAAGCTAACAAACCATTTTAAAGCCTTTGATTTACTGTTTTACTATGTCAATTATGGCTGGGTATAGTGAGCATGCTTTTTATATCACAGCCATTTTTTAGATTGGCAATGTGCACAATGCTTAGCCTTTATCAATAGAGGTGTCGTAGATTTACAGGGATTTTTTGCATCAGTTGAACCTGATAATGAAATACCATTTTAATTAGCCTTCGCATTTAAAAAACACCGCAATCTAGCGGTGTTTTTTTATAAAAATCAAAAACAGCATGGTCATTTATCTATTAGCAAATTTTTGAATTAATAAAGTTACCGCTAATTTTAACAAAAAAACAACTCAAAAAAATGCGTGTGGGGGTCTTTCTGTTAGAAATTTTGGCTATAATTAAAAAATCGTAATTATATTACTATTTATAAAATGCAAAATATTTTACTAAGTTATCTATCTAAACAAGATATGGATGTCCATCCTAATGTATTGGATTGGAAGGATTTTTATCTAAATTATCTCGTTTGTAATTTGAATATTGAGCAAATAAAAACAGAATATTTGCGTGCAAAATCAATAAACACAGTTGTATTAAAGGACAAGAAGAGTTACCAGTTCACCCATAATTTAATTTTGAATAACGTCCTGACCGAATTAACTTATCAATCAATGATAACAGGTGAAGATAATTTGAAAATTATTGAGGTAAAAGATATTGCAGCCTTTAATTTTTTATCGAATGTGATATTTGAAACGCTCGATATTATTTGTCGCAACAGCAAATCATTTGAAAATTTAAACGAAATTTATGATGCACTTGATTTGCTTATTAATCCACTTGCATGGAAAAAGATTTACCCGAATGCCAAGTTTACAAAAACTTGTTTTTACAATCTCATTAACGTAAAGATGCGTACGGCACAGCATCGTCAGCAAGAATTAGAGAATAAAAATGACTGAAAATGCTGAAGAATCTAATTCAGAACTACCACTTTTGTCACGGCATGATTTTCAAAGCTTAATAAAAGACATCTTGTTGTTCGAAAATTACCCTGTTGAAGAAAAAGCAGACACAAAAGCAAAAGAGCAGCTGATTCAAAATCTGGTGATGACGTGTTTAATCGCACAAAAAATCGTGCGAGATGGCGATATTGAAACTAAAAAAATCGAAAAAATTCAAACAGCGTTCAAAATTAATATATTGGAAAGTATAGAAGCGAAAAGAGGTGAATTAAATAAGCTGCCAAATCTCCTAAAGTTGCCTTTTTTGATTTCAAAGTTTGAATTAGCGCCACAACAAATCGGCTGGACAAAAATTGCTTTTTATTTGGCAATAGTACTGAAGCATCACAAATTAAAATCTTATTATCAACGTATCATCAAACGCTTAAAGATTGCGTGTTTTTATAAAACACCCATAAAAACTTGGATTTTAGAAAATCTCCCCGATTTTTCGGACGACCCTGCATGCACTTTGCAAATTGACTCATTGAGGGATTTTTTGGTTGAGTTAGAAATTCAGACCAATAATAAAACGCGTCGCAACCAAGCGACTGAAATCCGATTGTGTCTTGAAGTTGCGCTTAATCCAAAGCGTCGTAAAAAAATTGATAGAGAAATCAAAAAGCTAAATGCTAAACGAAAACCCCGCAAAAAAAAGCCACAGCAAAATTTATCCGCTCGGGACTTTATCCAACCCACTTTTCAATCTAATCCAAATTTGAATACCACGGATGATGTTGAAAATTATCAGCCCGCACTGCAGACAGTGTGTTTTGAAAGTAAAGATACTGAGCAATCGACAGCCAGTTCAACCGAAGTGACAGTCGATAACACGGGTGAGCCGTTACTTGAGTATCAAACCATCCCCAATGCTTTGGTTCGTTACAATGCACCGCTGCAAATGGTTGATTTATCCGTTCGGCAAATGTTTATCAGCCAGCGTGAATTGATGCTAAATTCAAGTGTTTATCTGCTTTCGCCAAAAGCCTACCAGCTCGTTTTTGCAAGGCTAGTAAAAGACTGTCAGTTACAAGAAGAAATATTAAGTCGTGACCAGCTTAAGCTTAAAACATTAGCCACAGTTTTACTGTTATCAATGATCACGTCTATTCCTGTCGAATCGCTTATGACAAAAGGTTTTGTGAGACACTCTGGGATATTTAAGCTATTAAAGACCAAAGTTTATTTGCACGCATCCTTTGAAATTACTGCACGTAAAAAGAAATTTGAAGCCCACATTTTTGAAAATGAGAAAGCAGAGATTGAGCTGCCAATGCCCATTAAACTTGTAGGATTTTTAGCGAATAAACGATTATTACCCACACAGACTGATGTTCGAGACTATATCGCTCAAGTGAGAACAGAGTTGAGTTTGCCGTACCTATCAGTACATCGTATTGAGTCAGCCTTGCAAGTTAGCTTGACTCGTTATATCGAGGGTAGTAATAGCCATATTGCTGAAATTATCTGCCGAATCCCGCCAATATCCGCACCTGCAAAATTTTATAGCAGTCATATGCTAAATGAATTAATCACCCATTATAAAAATGCGTTGGTTTGGCTGAGAAAAGATACGTCATTTGACTTGGGATTTTTAGAAACAAAAAAAGACTATACCACAGGCTCGGGGCAAGCACTCACACTATCATTTGTCAAATCATTACTTGATGATATTTTTCATACAGCCGTCATCACCAGTGCATCAAAATTTGAACTATTTAATAACGTCAGTAGTTATGTCTGGCTGATTTTTTGTCTCACCACAGGGATTCGTCCCAATAATCGTATCACCCATATTCATGATATTGATTTAAATGAATATTCTGCTCAAATCCTTATTTCTGACAAACCCAATCGTTCCGTGAGAAATCATCGTCTAGTGCCAATCTGCCCAACGCTAGTAACAACGTTGACGTTCTACCGCTGGTTTCTCGCCAAATTTGCCCAATTGCTCCATCGTAGAAAATGGGTCAACCAAGTGATCAAACCGATTTTGTATGAACATGACGATAGCGACAATATGCTAATTAACTTAATTTGTGAACAAGGCGAGAAAATAGCGACAGTAAAACGTGGTCAGATTGCAGAATTTATCAAACCTTTTTTTGACATAGATCCCTACTTTACTCGGCATTTTGTGAGAGTTCAGCTTGAAAAACGCGGTGTCGAAATGCCCATTATCAATGGTGTCATCGGTCATGAAAAACATCGCCAAGAATTTTTTGGTCGATACTCATCGGGGAGTAAATCCGCTATCTACGCACTAGCTGATGTGTTTGAGGCCATAGCCAACGATTTAGGCTTGAATGACATCAAAGCAAAGTTTCAAAAAATAGACAAGTTATTACATCTATTACCAGAGCAATCTTCTAAACCCGATGAGACATTAGATGAGAAAAGCAGCAAAAAAACAAAGATTGACGCAACAACAAAAACGACAGCTTAAAAAATCTAACTATAGCCAAATGCCATCAGAATTTAGCCGCTGGGGTGTTTGGCACAAAGCTTATCATCCGATTTGGCAGACATTGCAATGTTTGTGGTACCAAACCCAAGCCGATGAGTCGCTTTTGGCAAATCCTCGGCATTTGCAATCACCAATTCGCAAAATTGAAAGTATCAAATATCAATGGCAAAAGGCTCAAGCATTACTATACATCAAACAAATCTGTTGCGATATTTCGTCAAATGCGTATTTGCAGTATTTGCGAGATTTATATCAGATTGAAAAAGACTATAAAAGCCTGTCAAATAAAGGTTTTGATATTTTTATTAAAAAAGCCAACACTTTATTATTTGCTGAGTACGGGGCGAGTGAGACAATTTATCGCTACGCTAGGCAACTATTACAGCAATTTGTAGCGTATCAAAATACCAATTTTCGGTTAAATGAGCACTACTTTGGGGTAGTGCTAGCCCCCCAAACCATGCCATCAAAAATTAACCCGCTACAAATTACGGAATCTTATGTCAGACACGGTAAGCAGTTTAATAAAATTTTAGATGTAGTAAAAAATCATTGGCAAACCACCAAGAAATTTAAAATCGAAGAAAAAATTGGTTGGCTGATATTCTCAGGTATTGCGTTTGGTGGTATCAATGATGCAAAAATGCTGCACGCATGGCTAATCAATTTGCTAAACAATGACTTTCAACCTTACCTAAATTATCGTTTATTGACCCAAATCCGCTATGCCAATAAAAACTACGGCAATGAACGACTTGATGATGGTGGTATTTATAACAGCCAACAAATTTGTATTGACCCGATGAGTCAATGTTGGCTGTTAGCCCTACGACATGACCCTATCGATGCGTCAATGCTAGGCAATCTCAATATTCATGTGCTTTTATTTAACGTAATTACCCCTTTACTTAAACAAGCCAATTTAACCATCCCGTCATTTTCTCGGTTGTTACAGTCAGCCAGTTCTCATTGGGAGCGATTGCGAGATGTACATATCGACCATGCGCTAACCATGGTGTTACAAGGTCGGCAAGTAACCACTGGTTTAAGAATTGAGAGTTTTTTAACGATTCATGACAGCAATTTTACCAATCATGATAAGGTTTATGATATTGATGAGTTACTCACGCTGACCATCACCGCAAATAACCGTAAAAATATCGACAACTTGACCCTTTCCCAGAAAGCGGAACAACGCAAAACCGATGTTTTAATCAATATTCGAAAAGTACTGCGAAAACCAAATGCCAGACTCTATCATATCACTATTCCCAATTTTGATAGTTTATCCAAGCGAGATAAAGTGCGGTATAAGCTTGTCGATATGCAAGAAATGGTGGCAACGCAGGCTGAAAAAGTATTATTGGCATGGGTCATTGATTTGGTTAAAGAGCGTTCAAAAACCAGTTTACAAAGTATTGAGAAATATCTATTCACCATTGGCTACGAGTGGCTATACTTTGTGGGTGACAGTGAGTTACAAGGTTGGGAGGCAGATGATTTTGAAGAGTTATATGAAGAAATCGTTGATTTTAAAAAATCAAAGCTTAAAAACAAGGACATTGCTTATTCTGCCAAATTGCTAAAACGCTTGCATAATTTTGGGATGGAAAAATTCGGTTTTGTCGAGGCAGATATTCCTGAAGCCACCGCCATGCGGTGTGTACGTGCCGAGTGGATTTCGCCCAACCTATACCAACGTATCTTATTACAAATCCGTCGCTCGATTGACCCGATGGAAGCAGACATGTTTTTGTTATTATTTATCCTTGCTTATCGCACAGGGATGCGAAAAAAAGAGCTACTTGGCTTACGTTTTAGCGATATTGAAGCGATTGGCACCGATGAGCCATCGCTACTGATACGTCCAAACAATTATCGCAAAACCAAAACCGAAGGCAGTATTCGAAGAGTGGCACTTTATGCTTTATTAAGTCTACAGGAACTTGAGTTTTTTACTGAGTATGTCAAAAGCAATCATATCAGCAAGCAGCAACAATATTTATTCACGTTATCTACTGAGAATACCCCAATCCCCAGCCATACGCCCCTAAAATTATTGGATAAAATTGTCAAAGATATTTCCCCAAATGCTGATATCCAAAACACTAGTACCCAAAACGCTGATACCAAGTTTACCTTTCATGCATTTCGGCATACAGCGATTAGCAACTTAGCTCTCGCGCTAAATGCAGATGACGCATTGACGCAAACTTTAACAGGTCTAAATACCAAACATATTGATCAGATTGTCCAAAGTTTATTGGGTGTGCAAAAATACCATACTGACAAATGGTATGCCATTTCGGGGCTGATGGGGCATTTATCGCCAGAACGTAGTTTTGAATATTACAACCACTTTGCGATGCTCACGGCAACTTATGAACTTAGCAAAGCCAATATCGGCTTGCCTTACGATAGTTGGATAAACATTACCAATTTGCAACACCGCGCAATTTCAAAACGCCATGATGTACAACTCGCTGATATACGTGCATTATTATTTCGAGAAAATTTAAAACGAAAGCTACGAAAATCAACGTCATTTGCAATCGCCAATCTCAATTTTAATGATGAAATATTTGGACGCAACTTACCAAAGCACAGCGATTCACCGCTGCTCAATTACCGACCCCAACAAATTCAAGCCGTGTTAGAACATTTGGAAAAAAATCCAAAGGCTGATAGCAATGTGATTGGCGATGAGACAGGAGTATCGATACAAAATATTGGCTTGATTAAACAAAAAGCATTCGCCATCCAAAAGCTAATGACAGAACGTCGTCACTATCGGTTTTTGCGAGACAATACGCGGTACAGTATGATTGACATTCAAACAAATTTTGAGCGGCGAATGCTCGGTATGATGCTCAGAAATGCCAACATCTTACGACAAGATTTACCTAATTGGCAGTTTTTTATCCGTACCCTTGCCGATAGAATGACGACCACCGATTCTTCCATACCGTTTGGTAAAAGTTATGGCGAAGTGCAAATCCTGCTGAAGTTTTTACCGATTGCGATTACAATATTGCCCAAAAATCGCTGGATGATCAGTTGTGATGAACCGATTTTGACTATCTTACAACGTCATCAACTATTTGATAGGCATGAGTTATTTAGCGATAATGATAATCAATTTGAAGATATCAATGCCCAACTGAGTACAGAAAAACTTGAAGAAGTGCAAACGACGCTTAAGTTTCGATATAAAAATGATAACAGCCAGACTTCAATTTTAATCGGCATAGCCACGCCAGATAATCAGCTAAATCGAACAAATTCGTGGCGATTTTCGGCATTACTGCGTTATTTTACCCATTTTATGCTTATTACGGATGAGACGTTAAAAGCGATATTACCATCAACCGATGATATGTAAACTTTAGATTGGAACTCTCATGCAACTAAAAGACCTTGCCAAAATTTTTGTTGGTTTAAATAAAAAGTTTATCAATCAAGGTGACAATCTCATCACCGTCAGACAACTGACCGCGCAAAATTTTACCGATTTGGGCACGCTTGAGATTGATAACAATCCCGACAGTTTGGTCGCTATTTCACCTGAGGTATTCACCACACAGCAACTACAAGTGGGTGATGTGTTATTGGTGGCTCGTGGTTTTAATATGCGCTCAGTCATTGTGCGAGCGCAGGATATGGGTGATATACCGCTTGTGGTGGGGGTAAATTGTTTTATACTGAGAGCCAAACCTAATTTGCTAGTACCAGAGGTCTTGGTTAGCTTACTTAATAGCGAATACGGGCAAACCTGGCTTGCGAGCCATAATAGGGCGACAATTACCGCGACTATCTCAGTGGGGCGGCTTAAAGACTGGCAAATTGATGTGCCAAGCCAAGAGAACCAACAAAAATTAGCCGATTTTTTTTGGCAAAATATAGTTACTTTGCAAGCGTTAAACCAACTGATGCAACAACATCAACGCACCGCTTCTGCCGTGTTTCACACCTTAATGCCCCAAGGTAGTCATCATGACCAGTAGGACACAATCACCAAATAATACAAAAATATCGACTTTTAATGCCGTTTTTGATAAAAACTATCAATCACTCAGACGAGAGCTCACTGCTGAAAATGCCATGTTGGTGATGATAGTATCTGCCTATGTGGCGTATCTCAATGAGCCGCTGCAAAATCCAATTGCTGATTTGGTTGGCAACTTGATGACCGCTAAAGACGATGCCAAAGCTTTACCTGATGAATTTGCGGCAAAGGAATTAACAGACCAGTCGTTGCTCACACCCAATGTGAAAATCGAGCAAATATTACGACAGTTTTATGATAGCCAAGATTTGGATTTTGTTATTGCATCGCTCATCAAATTGTTATCGGATACCGCCAATCCATGGCAGTGTATTCAAGCGGATTTTAGCCAACTGCGACAGCAATTTTTAACAGCACAAGCCTATGCTCAGCAAATCACGCCATTGCTGTATCAAAAATTACATACGCTGTCTATCAAAAATCAATGGGGCGACCCATTGGCAATTAGCCTGCTATTAAAAGGGATTATTGGTGAGACGCACGGATTGACGCTATACGATGGGGCAAGTGGCGTGGCAAATAGTGGCTTTAGCCTAGCACCTGGCAAGCTTGTTTTGCGAGAAATTCACATGCTGCCTGCCTTGCTAAGCCGATTGTTATTAACCATGGTTGAGAGTGATGCTGAGTTAAAAATTTTGGACAGTTTGACAGCAAAAGAAGAAAGCCATCAAGCAGATATTGGTATTTGTTTACCAAGTTTTGGCAATGAGATTCAGCCGTTTGCGTTAACAGAGGTTAACTATCTACAGCCTTTAAATGTTTTTCATACGATTCCCAGCAGTGCCTCCGAAAGTCTATGGGTTCAGCTTTATCTATATCATCTCAACGATAAGGGCAGGGCATACCTAATATTGCCTATCGGCTGGTTATTTAAAGGGGGGTATGACCTTGCTGTGCGAGAAGCATTGGTGCATCACAATCTGATTGAAAGCGTGACCCTTTTGCCGCTGGGAATTTTGCAATATAGTCAAGCCAACGTATGCTTAGTGGTATTAAATACAGCAAAAACAACCGACGCGTTTTGGTTGATGACGGCAGAAAATATACAGGTTAATCGCAAATACGGCGGTGAAATAGCGGAACAATCAATCGCAAAAATCATCGACTTTATAAAAAATCCAACTGAAAATAACGTTGCGGTTAAGGTGACGCAAGCACAAATTGCACAATATAAGTATGACCTAAATCCAAAATGCTATTTTAAAGACCCATTAGAAATTGCAACATTGGAATTAACGACGGAATTAACAGCGTTAGCAGACTACCAACGCCAATATGAAGCGGCAAAAGTACAACTAGACAAACTATTGTCGTCCATTGCAAAACAAAGCTAGGCAATGATTCTTTTAACATAGTATTTTCTGTGCTGTGATTTGAAACGATGAACCACCCCGAATTTATCGGAGACAAGTTTGCTTGAGTCAAGCAGCATAGCCTGACGGAACTAATGAACAATAGTAGATATTTTTCCGCATTAAGAGGCGATACATATTCATTAGTAGAATGCAACCGTTCAAGGTTGTACCATTGTGCCCAATCAAGGGTTACGAGAGCAACATCATTTACACCTTCCCAGGTTTGTTTTAAATAATTAATCACATCCGCTTTGTATAGTCTATTCACACTTTCAGCTAGGGCATTGTCTGAGGAAATAGCGAAGCACTGCTTCGCCCGCGCGCAAGACGAAGGCTATGCCTGAATGACTGATTAAAAAGCACCAAACCAAGCTCACCCCCGAGATGAGTTTGCCCATTACACGATGTAATCAGGTATGGCGTACGGATATCACCTACATTCGCCTAGCCAAGGGCTTTGTATACTTGATGGCGGTAATTGATGGGTCTAAACATTGGGGAGTACTTTATAGGGTTCAGCTGATTTTACCGTCTTTTTGCTGTAGCCATTACGGCGATTACCTGTAGGATTCTGCTGCAGATAACTGTCTATTTCAGTCGATGGTGCTGCTTTGGTTAGTTATCTCATGATTGGGCTAGTACCCATCACTGCCTGTAATGGGTTTGCCGGATTGAATCGCTTTTAAGGCTTCGTTAAAGTCAAATTTTCGCATGGTCTAATTCCTGTTTTATTTGACAATTTATGGGAAAGACACAGTTTTTTGAAAACTACTAAACCCTCATTTCATTTTACTCCTGAGAAAAGCCATTTCTGCCAGGAAAATCAGGAGCTAATTTCCTTGCGTTAGGCATTTTTAACCACAATCTCACTAATTTACGCTGTTTATCTTTCTCATCATAATCTAAAAAAGAGGTCCTAGAGTGCATCACAATATAATTATTACATAACTGTATATCACCAGGTTCCAACATCATATCGATTCTTAAATTGTCTCGGTGACTTATTTCCTCAAAAATATTAAGTGCATCTATTTGAACTCTAGATAATGGAATATTTTTTCTTTCATGACCAACCTCAATATACTGTCTTAGATACCGACATGCTAGCTTGCCTTTCCAATAACTAAATATAGGACTTAATGACGGCTCATCTTCACCAAGGTGATTATAATAGGCTGGATGATAATAGTAGGCTAGATACTCTGGATATTCTTTTAAAATTATATTATAAACTGTCGCAAAACTTACTAAACTACTTTCCCCACCTTCTTTTGCTTTTCTTATAGATAGAAGACCTACAACGTCTGACATATCAGAATGGTAGGGTAAATTAGCATTTGTTTGATAGACTCTCGTTTGTTTATTTTTTATATCCCCGACATTTTCTACATAGCCTAAGAGTTGATTTTGCATATTCTGAGTTACAGGTATGCCTAAATATAAGCCCAAAATATAATAAATATCTATAAGCTCATCTTCATTAAATCGTTTGACATCTAAGCCTTTTATTACAACAAAGCCATAGCCATTCTCAAGTTGATCCGATATTTCTTCAATAAAATTTAAAAATTTTTCATCTTTAATATGTATATCATCTTTATTAAAGTGAGGAGCTTTTTTCCCCAAATTGGTGATATGCTGAAGTGCTTCATCCAAAACTGACAATAAATAATCATCAAACTTAATTATCCAATCATTATTATGGGAAATTTCACTGCCGAACCAAGCACATTTCTCTTCTATAGTGGATGTTAATATTGTTTTCATGTGATCAACCTTTGATATTATAAGAATCCTATTAGAAAATACACAAGATTTAAATAGAAGAAGATTTTTCTACTTGAGGTGATTGATAGTTATGATATTGATGTTGAATATCAATGTAGTCAGCAATGCGTTTAGCATCATGCCATACCCCCCAAATAAAACTAGAGCCTTTACTTGATAAGTACGGCAAGCCTACAAAGTAAATGCCAGGCTCATCTGTGATACCTTTATTATGCTTAGGTGCGCCGTTTTCTTGAAATATATCAAAATTCAACCAATGATAATCAAAGCCAAAACCAGAAGCCCAAATTACACTTGTAATATTATCTTTGTCAAAATCAAGATCAGTAATTGGGTTTGAAATTGAATCTGGTATTGGTAGAAAAACCTTGGCTTCTGGTTCTTCAGGTAAATCCAATCCGTTTGCTTCGATATATTTATCCATTGCTTCGAGAGTGGCTAAATAGTTTTCTTCTGCACTGGTAACGTTATCAACCAAGTCATTGTGAAAATACACTTTATTATCTTCAAATTTATCTGTCATACCAACCAAGGTAATGCCATCATGTGCCAACTTTCTAAAGTCCACAGTTTCTCCACCATTCATACCGCTTACCGCAAAACCTTTGATGGGACGTTGTGGCGGAGTACTTTCTTGCCACGTTCCCAAAACACCTAACCACCAAACATTATCTCTCTGTCTATAACGGCGAGGTGGTCGTTCATGTGGACCCACCGATAAAAATACTTTTTTACCAGAGCTATTCAATTCTTTAGCGATTTGCACACCAGATGACCCTGAACCAATAACCAATACATTGCCTTCTGGTAGTTGTTCTGGATTTTTATATTGATCTGAATGAATCTGATACAAATCTTTCCAATTTGGTGCAATAGGTGGAATAACAGGTTTTTGAAAAGGACCTGTAGCAATGACAATATTTTTTGCTATAAAATCACCCTGTGTTGTATGGACATTAAAGCCCATATTACTAGGGATTTTTTCTACTTTTAACACTTCTATACCCGTGCGAATGGGGGCTTTAATTTTTTTGGCATAACTTTCAAAATAGTCCGCCACTTCGTTATGGGACACGAATGTTTCTGGATTATGTGGAAAATCCATATTAGGAAATTTATCGTGCCAACAAGGACCATTAGCAACTAAAGAGTCCCATCGTCTGGATCGCCAAGCTTCTGCAATTCTATTTTTTTCTAAAACAATGTGGTCAATATGTAGATTGCCCAGATGCTCACTCATTGCAATACCAGCTTGACCTGCACCAATAACGAGAGTATCCGTTTTCGTTATATTATTAGTCATGATTCGCTCCCTTCTGTAAAAAACATACAAGCAATATTTAAAAATGTCACAGTCATACACTGTGTATAAATACAAGTTGAATAATAGTTTCTTTGTCAAAAAATTGGAAATCGTATCATACGAACGATTGATTCAAGAAATTCTAATTACTAGCGATATGGAATAACCGAATCAGTACAAAGGAAAATTCAAATTGTTATCTCACACATTTAGGGCATACTAAATTTCAACAGTTTGATTACTGGTTATTACCAGTATTTCAACCATCTTTTAGTTTTTAGAACCAAGAAAAGAGGTAAATAATGAAACATACACGCATCCGCCCCTTTAATACTAAAGATACTTATCCTGAACAAAATCTCGATAATGACCTATGTCAAGCCGTTGTAGCAAAAGGTCGTACTGTATTTTTGCGTGGACAGATTGGGCAAAACCTAGACACGAGTGAAAGTGTCTGTATTGGTGATGCCAAAGGGCAAGCTGAACAGGCAATGCATAATATTCAAATGTTGCTTCAAGAGGCAGGTGGTGAGTTAGAAGATATTTGTAAAATCACGATTTATATTACTGATCCACGTTATCGTGAAGAGGTTTACCGAGTAGTTGGTAAATGGCTAAAAGGGGTATTCCCTGTTTCTACTGGCATTGTGGTATCGGCGTTGGCTAGACCAGAATGGCTTGTTGAGATTGATGCAACAGCGGTTATTCCAGACTAATATCTAAATAAGGATACTTCTATGACTTTTTCTATTGTTGCAAGATGCCCAAAAACAGGGCAATTTGGAGCATCTATTAGCTCATCATCTCCTGCTGTAGCATCACGCTGTATCCGTGCAAAAACTGGTATCGGCGTCGTGGCCAGCCAAAATATTACTGATCCAAATCTCTCGCAGGTTTTGTTAGAGATGATGCAATACAATCTTACACCGACCGACGCTGGTGCAGAGTTGGTTAAAAGTACCGATTTTATCCAATATCGCCAGCTAATGGCATTAAATGGTCAAGATGAACCCTTTGTTTTCAGTGGAGAGCATACGCTTGGCATATTTAATGCTGTTAAAGGTAAAGAAGCGGCCTGTGCTGGCAATCTCTTGGCTAATCAAGACATTCCTAAAGTTATGCTTGATACTTTTGAAAAAAGTGAAGGTAATCTAGGAAAACGTTTACTTGATAGTTTGGTTGCAGGTTACCAAGCAGGTGGCGAAGCAGGACCTGTACATTCAGCAGGACTGTTAGTGGTTGATAAGATGACATGGCCTATCATCGACCTCCGTATTGATTGGTCAGAGACGCCTATTGAAGATTTAGAACAGGCTTGGCAAATCTATGAGCCACAAATCAACGATTATGTCATGAGAGCGTTAAACCCAACAGTTTCGCCAAGCTATGGTGTACCAGGTGATTTATAACATCTGTTAAATGAGGTTAATTGTGTTAAGTCGAATAACGTTACGCCAAATGGAGTATTTTGTTGCAGTAGCCGAAAGTGGCAGTATCATTATTGCTTCTGAGAGAATTCATGTATCTTCACCTTCTATCTCTGCGGCAATTGCACACATTGAAAGTGAATTAAACGTCCAGTTATTTATTCGACAACATGCCAAAGGTTTGGTTTTGACAGACATTGGTGAACAAATAAAGCAAGCGTGCAAGGTGATTTTAAGTCAATCATCTGGACTTTACGCATTATCTGCTGATTTTTCAGGGGCAATGCGGGGCACGCTTAAGGTGGGGTGCTTTTCCGCTTTTGCACCCATGATTTATGCAGAAATTATTCATGGTTTTTCAAATTTATACAAACAAGTTAATTTGGAAACTGTGATTGATGATCATCAAGCGCTTACCCAAGATTTGATGCAGAATACCTTAGATGTGGCATTGTTATATGATTTGCATATTGATAGTAATTATATCAACTTTATGCCACTAGCAGATTTACCCCCCTATGTTTTGCTTGCAGAATCACACCCATTGGCAAAGCAACAGGCAGTAACACTCAAGGAATTGGTTGACTATCCCATGATATTGTTAGATATGCCTTACAGTAATGATTACTTCTTGTCTTTATTTCGCCATCAAAAACTACAGCCCAATGTTGTTGAAACGTCAAAACATGTTGATGTAATTCGTTCAATGGTAGGAAATAATATTGGTTATACCATTTTAAACGTTCGTCCAAAAATGGATTATTCGCCTGATGGCAAGAAGCTTGTGATGGTAAGAATTTCAGGCGATGTACGACCCATGAAAATAGGGATTGCAACACCCGTTAACGCCAATATAGGCAAGATATGTCAAGCGTTTATTAGTCGGTGTCAGGCTTTTATTTCAAATCAATATATCCCAGGGATGAGTGTTGCCTATTTTTCACAAGCGCATATCAAAAATCAGTCAATAGAAGTAGGTGACTAATGCAATATCAAACAGAATATCTTGAAGTGCTAGAAAAACTAATCGCATTTGATACAACTTCTTATAAAAGTAATTTATTACTTATTGACTATATTAAAGAGTATCTAGCAAGCTCAAACATTGAGATTACTCTAGATTTCAATGAGCAAAAAACCAAGGCTAATTTATTTGCAACCACAGGACCTAAAGATAAAGCAGGTATTTTGTTGTCAGGTCATACTGATGTAGTGCCTGTAGAAGGGCAGAATTGGCGAACTGACCCTTTTAGTATGACGATTCAAGATAATCTCGTCTTTGGTCGTGGTACAGCAGATATGAAAGGGTTTATAGCCTGTGCTTTGGTTATGTTTAAAAAAGCATCTAAGCAACAACTACAACGTCCTTTACACTTATGTTTGTCTTATGACGAAGAAATAGGTTGTGTTGGTGTCAGAAGTATTTTAACCAAATTAGAAAGTTTAATTATACCACCAATGTTTGCCATCATTGGCGAACCTACCATGATGGAGGTTGCTACTGGGCATAAAGGTAAAGCGGTATTTCAAGTATTCTGCTTTGGTAAAGAAGGGCATTCAGCCTTAGCCCCAAATTTTGATAATGCCATTCATACTGCCACACAGTTTGTGCAAAGCCTAATCGAATCTCAAGAGTATTTAGCCAATGTCGGTAGCCAAGACTTAGGGTTTGATGTTCCTTATTCCACTATTCATGTGGGGAAAATTTATGGTGGAAAAGCGTTAAATATTGTGCCAAATCTTTGTCAGCTAGATTATGAAATTCGTAATGTCACTCAAGATAGTATTGAACAGATCCAGCAACATATCTTAGAAAACTATTCAAAAAAAGCATCCATTGCAAAAATTCATGTAGAAAATATTAATCAATATCCAGGTTTAGACACGTCATGCCAAGAGGATGCAGTACAAATGGTGCAGGGCTTATTATCAACTCCGTCTAAGCCGACCAAAATATCCTTCGGCACAGAAGGTGGTCTATTTAAACAACAAATGCATTGTCCAATTATTGTGTGCGGACCAGGAACGATTGAAGTCGCTCATAAACCCAATGAACATGTTAGCATCGCCCAGCTTGAGATATGTGATGTATTTTTGCAAAAACTGTTATCCACACTGCTATAACGTGGATTTTATAAAAAGAGGAGAAAGTAATGCATTTTGATTGGGCATATACATTTGGTCTATTGAAAAATAAAGACTTTTGGCAAGCCACTTTAACAGTGATTGAACTTAGTGTATTGGTTTGGATATTAGGCATCGTCTTAGGATTTTTATTGGCACTGGGTAAAAAGTCTAAAATCAAAATCATTTCTACTTTAAGTGGCGGCTATATCTGGTTTTTTCGTAGCTTACCACTCTTGGTGTTATTGGTATTTATCTATAATATGCCACAAGTATTCCCACAAACCAGTGTTATCTTAGCTTCTTCTTTTTTGTCTGGCCTCATTGCACTAACCCTAAGTGAAGCTGCCTATATCGCAGAAATTCATCGTGGTGGACTCAACTCAGTTCACAAAGGTCAAATAGAGGCAGGTAAAGCATTGGGAATGAAGACTGCGGGAATCCAACGTTTAATTGTTGTACCCCAGGCATTACGTATCTCACTGCCTACCTTAAGCAATGAATTTGTTACGATTGTTAAATTGACGTCGCTAGTATCAGTCATATCACTGACCGAGATCCTACTCGTTGGACAACGTCTCTACACTCAAAACTTCCTAGTTCTAGAGACCATGTTAGCCGTGGCATTCTTTTACGTGCTTATCGTGACAGTGTTTGGTTGGCTCATTGGTAAATTCGAAAAATTCATTGATATCACCCATAAGAACCCACCTTTATTAAAAGAAGATGAAATACCTATCCCCACCACCAATAAATCTCTAGCTAATTATGAATTCTTAAACAATGAAAGAATTGGTGATTATGCTTTAGAAGCTATTGATATTCATAAATCCTATGGTGATCATAAAGTTCTAAAAGGTATTGATTTGAATGTTAAGTGGGGTGAAGTTATTTCGGTTATTGGGCCATCGGGTTCTGGTAAAACGACATTTATCCGCACGCTAAATGGTTTGGAAAGTTTGAACAAAGGCACAGTCAATTTAATGGGTAAGCCATTCTTGAAAGACCAAACATTAACAGAAAACTCATCAGCATATAAAGAACAAATTATTCATGTTGGCATGGTGTTCCAAAGTTTTAATTTATTTCCTCATAAGACTGTCTTGGAAAATGTGATGCTAGCCCCTGAATATCATGGCATGAATGATAAAGGAATTAACCAGCTTACCGCTATCGCTATGCTAGACAAAGTCGGTATGAAACTTCATGCTAATAAATACCCACATCAATTATCTGGTGGCCAACAACAGCGTGTGGCGATTGCTAGAGCTTTGGCGATGCAACCTTCCATTATTTTGTTTGATGAACCAACTTCAGCGTTAGACCCAGAACTTGTCAATGAGGTTTTAAAAGTTATGGAACAGCTAGCAAAAGAGGGCTTAACGATGATTATTGTAACGCATGAAATGAATTTTGCTTTCAAAATTTCTGACAGGGTGATTTTTATGGAAGGAGGCCATATTGTTGAACAGGGCTCACCTGCTGAGCTAGAACATAGCCGAAATGAGCGATTTAAACAATTTATTAGAAAACATTGATTCGCATTAAGGTATGAATCTTAGTTTTTAATACTAAGATTCATACAGATAAGGAAACTAAATGTCACAAACAATTAATATCGCTTTTGCAGAAGCCCACTCTCTCATCCGCACGCTAAGTTTTGATAAACAAACGTTACCTTGCTCTATTAGTTTTAACCAATTTAACCATCTCTCGCAATCTGAGTTTGAATCGGATGTCGAAAACCAACAGATTATAATTCTTAATGACCTCTGTATAACACCACAAGTTTTATCCAACAACCCTAAACTTCAATTAGTCGCTTTATGCTCAACAGGCTACGATAAACAACCCATTCAACTGCTTCAATCCAAAGGCATTCATCTATGCAATGTCAGAGAATATGCATCTCATAGCTTAGCAGAACACGCCTTTATGCTAATGATAAATTTAATTAGAAATTTTAGTGGCTACGATGAAGCAGTAAAGAGTGGCAAATGGTCTAAATGTGATAATTTTTGTTATTTAGAAACGCCAATTTATGAGTTGTATCAAAAGACCTTGGTAATTATTGGTAGTGGCACAAGTGGCAAGGCACTGGCCAATAAGGCTAAGGCATTTGGTATAAATGTGATATTTAGTGAACGTAAAAATGCGATACATTGTCGAGAAGGTTATATACCTTTTTTGCAAGCTATTCAGCTAGCAGATATTATTTCATTACACTGTGAGTTAAATGGAGATACTTATCACTTGATTGATGAAGAAACGTTATTAATGCTACAAAAGCATGCCTTGTTAATTAATATTGCCAGAGGTGGACTGGTTGATGAAAATGCTGTCATCCATGCACTATTAACAGGTGATCTAGGAGGCTATGCTGCGGATGTCTTAACTCAAGAACCACCTGCGATAAATCATCCCATGATAACTACTAGATTACCCAACTTACTTATAACTCCCCATGTCGCTTGGGCAAGCCAAGAAGCACAACATCGTTTAGTCATCGAAATTGAAGAAAATATTTGTGCTTACTTACAAGGCTGCCCGAAAAACTTGGTCTGCTAAATGTTGAAATATTAACTGTGTTTAAGTTATTTAGCGAATTCAGGCTCTTGTATCAGCAATTGTTTTTTAGCATCTTCGAAATGGGCTTCGCTGAAATCTTCAATTGACTCCCAATCTTTAGCTGTTTTCTCAGCTGTTTTTTCAGCCAAAATATTCAAGGGCTGGTTAGTTGAATAGGCTGTTGCCAAAATTTGGCAAGCACGTTCAATGGTATACATATCATCAAAGGCAACGCCAATGCTGTGAGAACCAATTAAAACACCATGATTCCCCATCATTAACCGAGTATGTTGACCCAATAAATTTGCTAACCGCTCACCCTCTGCCAAAGAGTCTGCCATACCTTGATAGCACATATCATACGATACTCGATTAAAGTAACGTGCAGTATTTTGATCAATCGGTTTAATAGTTGGGTCTTTTAGCGTCGATATCGCTGTTGCATAGATGGGATGAAGATGCAACACACATTTGATATCAGGACGTAGCTTATGTATCCGACCATGAATTGCCCACGCCGTTGGGTCGATTTTTTCCATTAACTCTTCACTTGGATCGTCGGCGTCTAAAAGAATCAAATCACTAGCTTTGATGGTAGAAAAATGTTGCCATTTTGGGTTGATTAAGAATTTTTTGCCATCAGCAGACACAGAGGCACTAAAATGATTAGCCACTGCTTCATGCATATTGAGTCTAGCAAACCAACGAAAACAGGCAGCAAGATTGATGCGGGATTGTTGCTCATCAATTAACAAGGTATTGTTTAATGAATTCATACGTTTACTCCTATCAAGATTTAGATAAAGGAATTATTACTATAGCGAATAAACTAGGAATAAATGACGATAATTAAATAGGATTTACAGTAGCAGTGAATCATTTTTTCAAAATTGCTTACAGCTCAGTTTTTTTGTATAACTATCATCATGGTCATTACTTATAGCTAATAATCAAATCATAGCATGCGTTAGCGAATACGTTACCCACGAATATGAAAACTTAATTTAATATGTTTTCACTATATCATTTTATTAAAGGAGACAGTTTGTCATGAAAATAACAGCGATGAAAAATTTTTCTGGTAGAAAATTATTGGCAATATGTTTAGTTAGTACATCATTAATAGGTTGTAGCAAATCTGCGGAGCAAACAAAAACTGACAATAGTGCAGCAAATAGCTCTGAGTCATCTACCACTGTATCTGTTACACAAGCAAATGGTGCAAATGAAGTCACAATGATAGTGGGTAGTGATATTACCTTTCCACCGTTTGAATATATGGAAAATAATCAACCTAAAGGTTTTGATATTGATATCATGGATGCGATTCTAGCTGAGAATGGTGCAAAACCAAATTATATAGATACTCGCTTTTCGAATCTAATTCCAGGTCTAGATGGTAAAAAGTTTGATGCGATTATTTCTGGTTTATATATTACGCCTGAAAGACTGCAAAAAGTCGATATGATCCCTTACTTTAAAACATATGAAGCGCTATTAGTAAGGACAGAGGGGGATTTCAAACCGAAGACACGTGATGAGCTGTGTGGCAAATCGGTGGCTACCCAAAAAGGTGCCATTTACCCATTGCAAATTCAACAGTTTTCCAAAGAGAGCTGTGAGTCCAAAGGAAAACCTGCCATTACTATCAAAGAATTCGAAACGTCACCGCAAGCTATACAGGCGTTATTATCTAGTGCAGTTGATGCCCAGTATGACGATGTAGGGGTTGCCAAAGAAGCGGTCAAAAAACTCAATAATCGAGTGATGATTTCAAGTACAGATAAGTTCATTCCGATTCTTGGTGGCATCGCTGTCAGAAAAGGTGATACTGAGACTTACAATAAAATTAATGAAGGTTTGTCCAAAATTAAAGCGTCGGGTAAATATGATCAATTAATGAAACAATATGATTTGGTTGCCCCAACTGATGAGGAAAGCAAAGCGGCGACTAGTAAATCCTAATTTTTTTTGTAGTGGTTTGAAAAGTATGTTATTTAAAAACTTATAATATCAATTGACCTCTGAAAGCTTTGATTTACTAACTTTTAGCATATTCATGTTTTAGTCAGCATACTTTTCAAGCCACTACCTTCTTATTTAATAGAAACACTGTATTTAATCGATACGTACTAGCTACCTTCATAAGAATGGCGAACCACTCCGCTTGGTCAGCCAAGAGCGTTAAGCGCTTGATTTAGGGCATCTAAAACCAGCTGATTATCGATACGGGTTGATACTTTGCAACCGACGATACTCGTTTAAACACGTTGATTACAAAGGCGTTATAGATCCAACCTGTTTTGATATTGATTATTGCAAATATAACTGAAGATAGCGTTACAAACTTTTTGAGCTGTCTGGCATTTCCTTTTTGTTCTGCCATGCTTTCCCAATATTCTGACCTTGTTAAGGCGTACAACGGCTCACACCTTTTAAGTCAAAACTGGTTCAATGGAATGCTCAAATATTTTATCCCATTGGCATGGGCATTGGGTAATTCGCCTGCATTGATATTGACCTGTACTGATGGCAAAATCAGCCTTGGCATCGGCAAATCTTTGTCCCGAGTTTCTCGCATTTGTATAAATTCGGCTTTACTGGTACCGTGCTTGACGTGAATATTGCGTTGTTTTTCATCAGCTACGGTGGTGGTTGGGGTATGTTGTCGACCATTTTTGGGCGGATAATCATGGCACAGATACAGCAAGGTATCGTCGGGTAGCGACAATAATCTCTGAATCGAATCGTACAAATCTGAGCTGCTACCATTGGGGAAATCGCACCGAGCCGTCCCCACATCAGGGGCAAATAAGGTATCGCCAACAAACACTGCCTTGCGTTGCCCATCGTCAACCCAATATACCATATCAGCTGGCGTATGCCCTGGCATGTGCATGGCTGTGATGATCAGACTTCCCAAGCTGAGCGTTGAGCCTTCCTCGGTCAAGATATCAAACTGGCTGGCATCGGTTTTAAACTGACTACTCAAGTCATAAATCGACTTGAAGGTTTTTTGTACGCTGTCGATGGATTTACCAATCACGATTTGTCCGCCAAGCTTGGCTTTGAGATATGGGGCAGAGGATAAATGGTCGGCATGGGCATGGGTTTCGATGATATATACCAACGTCAAGGCCTGCTGCTCGATGAAGGCAATCAAGTTATTGGCATTTTCGTGGCTGATTCTGCCTGCACTTGGGTCAAAGTCTAGCACAGGATCGATAATGGCACATTGTTGTGTGGTTTCATCGACCAATACATGGGTAAAGGTTTCTGTGGTAGTGTCCAAAAATGAGTGAATTTGCATCATCTTGTTTACTCCCAGTTTGCGGTTACGGCTTAGCTTGCCGGTGCTTGGTTTAAGATTTTCCAACGGTAATTAAATTGTCTTGGAGTCATGCCAAGCATGGCGGCGGCTTGAGTTTTGTTGCCCCGACATCGCACCAGCACGGCGTTCAGTTCATCCAGATTGTGCGACATCGCCTGCATATAAGGGCGAATCTCATAGTCTGTATCAAAGGTCATCGGTACTTTGGTTTTTTTTGATTTACTGTTTTTGTCATCTTTAACAGGCGAATACGCTTCGACTTCAATCGTAAGGTTTTCTTCGTGTTGCTGTGCCAAGCGTTTTTCCACCGTCATCGCATCGACAATCGTGCCATGCGACAGCAATACCAAGCGTTCAAGCATATTTTGTAATTGGCGGATATTACCAGGCCAATTATACTGTTGTAGTGCTTGAATCGCTTCGGCAGTCAAGTTGACGCTGCGACGATTTTGTTGATTGATACGTTTTAAGAAAAACGCTACCAATTCAGGAATATCGCTACGTCGTTCTCGCAGGGCAGGCAACATAATCGGAATCACATATAGTCGGTAATACAAATCTTGGCGAAAATCGCCATGTTGCACCGCTTCCGCAAGGTTTTTGTGGGTGGCGGTGACTATACGCACGTCAATTTTGATTTCTTTGCGACCACCAAGACGAGTAATCGTGCCTTCTTGCAAAGTGCGTAAAATCTTACTTTGCACAGGCAAGGTAAGCTCGCCAATTTCATCCAAAAAGATAGTGCCACCGTCCGCCTGCTGAAACAGTCCTACCCGTTCACTGGTCGCTCCTGTGAACGCCCCCTTTTCATGCCCAAACAATTCACTTTCAAACAAACTCTCAGGGATTGCCGCACAGTTGACCTTGATAAAGGGTTTGTTCACCCTTGGGCTTGCGGTGTGCAATGCCCGAGCAAATAGCTCTTTACCTGTACCTGATTCACCAAGTAACAGTACGTTGGCGTTGCTGTCGGATACTTGCTCAAGCTCTCGAATGGCTTTGAGTAAGGCAGGCGATGAGCCGATAATACCGTAGGTGCGAGTGTTGCTTTGCAAGGCTTTTTTTAACGCTTCGTTATGGTTGATAAGGTTTTGCGTGGTGGCGTCATTGATGGTCTGCCAATGGAGCAACTGACTGCACAAGGTCGCCAAGGTGTTAAGCAACGCCATGTCACGGTACAAAGTGCGTTCACTCATGCGTAACCGATGGCATGCTAACACGCCAAAAGTGTGATTATTGGATTTAAGCGGTAATGCGATAAATGACACTTTCTCTTGCGGTAACTGTGTTCGGCTAACCGCCCGTCCCAAAAAGATATTGTCCGAGTGGATATCTTGCACCATGAGGGCATGACTATTGCTGTATACCGCCCCTGTGATACCTTCGTGCGAGTAGTATTGCCCTAGGGCTACTTGCTCGGCGGTCAAGCCATAGCTGTAATGAATACGCAGCAGTCCATCAGTGTCCGCCAACACAATCCGCCCACGATTAAGCCCAATCAGCTCGCTCATCAGGTGCAGCATGGTATTAATCGCCGCATCGGGTTTGCCGTCTTTGCCGATTTGCTTCATGGTTTCTTGCAACAAAAGCATTTCAATGGCTTGCCAGTTGCTGTCGTTCGCCGTTTTTTTCATGGTGTGTTATCGGTGTGGTGCCAGTTTGGTATGAGTACGCTATTAGTGATTTCTTACACAAAAGCTTTGTCAAAAAATTTGGGATAAAAACTGCCCTTTTTTTACCATAGCAATGTCATGGCGAGTATGTCAATGATTTTTAGCCATAAATTTTGACACAACAAATTAACAAATTTGACAAAGTGAACAATATAACTAGACAAATTGTCTGATTTGTCAATTTTTTTGTTAGCATTAATAAAAAAAATAATAAAAACAATAATTTATAAATTTGGCACGGCCCTTGCTATAGCTTATGGGCAACCCAAGTTGTATTAAAAAAATTTATCATAAGGAGTAGAACCATGTCAGATGTTACTTACTTACGCCCAATCGACGCAGAAGGTCTTGAAAAATTCGCTGCCGCAGGTCGTGAAAACCCAGAACGCAGAGGTACCAACAAAGTACATACTGTATCGGTTGGTAAATTCCGCACTATCAGCTACTTAACCAATCCTGACCCATGTCACCCAGGCGTGGTTGTTGATGAGCCTTACCATTTGTTTGGTGAGAACACTGCTCCTGCTCCAGGTGAAGTGGTGCTTAGTGCGTTGGGTGGCTGTTTGACGGTCGGTATCACTGCCGTTGCCACACACCGTAAAGTCAAACTAAGCAAACTTGAAGTTTACCTAGAAGCGGATATCGGTAATACAGCGGCATGGGGTGCAGGCGGAGCTGAGCGTAAACCTGAGCAGATGGGCTTTCAGGCGATTCGTGTCAAAGTTGATATTGAAGGCGATGCCGACAAAGCAACATTAGAAGAAATCGTAAAACATGCCAACTATTTCTCACCTGTTGCCAACACCATGCGTAACCCAGTTGCGGATTTCAGTATCTCAACTATATAAGCTGTTAGTCATAAGGTTAATCTGTTAAAACAAAGCTTTGGCAGATTAACTGATAAAGATTGATTCAAATTTAGCCAGTTTATCCTGTTTTAATTGGGTTTAGCCCAATTGTATAAGTACCAAAAGGAAAACCACAAATGACAACCCTAGATGATGCTTTTTTAAAAAACTCACCTGCCATGTTTGAGCCCGCAGTGTTTGAACCTAAGTGGTCAGATAGCGACAAGGTACTGGCAGATGTGGCATATATTTCCCAAACGATGTTAGCCCCCAAAGCCTACGAGATTGATAAGGGCTATTATCCTGTTGCTGAAATGGCACAACTTGGGGCGGCAGGGGCGTTTGCAGCACATATGTCATCGCAAGGCTCACGCTTTGATGTGGCGATAGATGCGATGCGATCCATCAGCCGTGCGTGTGGCACGACAGGTTTTATGACGTGGGCTCAGGATACTTGCGGTCTTTACTTGGACTTGTCCAATAACAAGTCAGCCAGTCAGCAAGCGGTACTCAAAACCCATATGTCTGGTGAAACGCTGGGCGGCACTGCGTTATCTAACCCGATGAAAGCATGGACAGATATTGAGCCTATGGCATTGAAAGCCAAAAAAGTTGCGGGTGGTTATATCATCTCGGGGAGCTTGCCTTGGGTGAGTAATATCGGACGTGGTCAATACTGCGGTGCCGTCGCCAGCATCCAAGACAGTAGCACGCCTTACGATATTTTATTTTTATTACGCTTGGATGAGCGGGTTGAGCTACGTCAATGTCCTACGTTTAGTGGCATGGAAGGCAGCGGTACTTACGGGATTGGTTTAAATGAGTATTTTGTACCCAATGATGACATCATCGCTGACCCTGCCAAACCGTTTATTCTAAAAATACGCCCTGTATTTATCCTAATGCAAATGGGTATGGGACTTGGCGTGATTGATGGCTGTATTGACGATATTTTGAGCGTGGAAAATCAATTAGGGCATGTCAATCAGTTTTTACAAGACCAAGCAGGCGGACTGCAAACCTTGGTCGATGGAGCTACCAAACACACCTTAAAGCTTGCACAAACACCATTTGAAACCAGTCAAGATTATTTGCTTGATGTGATTAATTTGCGTATTAACGCGGCCAAATACTGCCTACGAGCCAGTGAGGCTGCCTTGATGCACACAGGAGCAAGAGGGTATTTGGCTTCTGCAGCCCCACAACGTCGTGTCCGTGAGGCTCAGTTTGTCGCTATTGTGACCCCTGCAATTAAGCACCTACGCTATCTTGCCCAACAATTGATGACTGAGGAGATGCCCGCATGAACCCCGACATAAACAACGAGATAAAAGCAACAGTCGCTAATGATGATAATTGGCAAAAATATATATGCCTTGCTTGTGGTCTGATTTATGACGAAAAAGAAGGTGACCCCGACAGCGGAATTGAACCGTTTACCAAATTTGACGACATTCCAGACGACTGGGTGTGTCCGCTATGTGGTGTGGGCAAAGGCGATTTTGAATTGTATGTGCCACGCACGGTCAATATCGTGGCACAACCACAGACTCTTGCCATCGACAACCATTATGGCGTGGTGATTCTGGGTGGAGGTATGGCAGGGTGGGCAGTTGCCGAAGCGGTACGTAGTCTAGATACCAGTATGCCTGTGTTAATGATTAGTTCGTGTGATGCCAATCGCTACCACAAACCTGAATTGTCGATTGCTATTAGTAAAGGAATGACTACCGAAAAAATCATCAAAACCACAGGCGGCCAAGCCGCCGCCGAGCTGAATATTACCTTGCTTGCCAAAGCTTTTGCTCTCAATATTGACAGCCAAGCTAAAGAAATCCACACCACTCGTGGCGTGTTTAGCTATGACAAACTGGTGTTTGCCACAGGAGCATCACCATTTGTGCCAGAGGTTTTGCCAGCCAGCTATTGTTGGCGGATTAACCATTTAAATGGTTTTAGCGGTTTACAACAGACGCTTGCCGATAAACCCCAAGCAGTGTTAATTGTTGGAGCGGGAATGATAGGCACTGAGCTTGCCGAAGACGTGGCACGAGCAGGGCATCAAGTGACTTTGGTGGATAGAACCGCTTATCCATTACAAGGCATATTACCGCCGATTGCCGCTAAATTGGTGGCACAGTGTCTCGCAGAGCAAGGCATTCGCTATCTTGCCGAACACAGCGTGACAGGGCTGAGTAAAATTGACAATGGCTACACTCTATCGAGTCGTGATAGCCAAGGCCTCGAGTACCAAACCGCTACCGACCAAGTCATCGTCTCGGCAGGATTGACTGTTGATAGCCGTTTGCCACAGAGAGCAGGCTTAGACTTTAGCCCCCGCACAGGTATCAAGGTTAATTCTACCAATTTGCAAACTAGCAATGAGCATATCTATGCGTTAGGTGATTGTGTGGATATTGATGGTAGCCCTTGCCGTTTTATTGCTCCGATTCATGCCCAAGCTCGCACCATTGCCGCCCAAGTGACGGGGCAAGCCTACGAACCATATCAGCACACCAACCCTGTGATTCGTCTCAAAACCAAAGGCATTTCGGTGATGATATCGGGCAGCCCTAACCGAGAGCAAGATTGGTCGATTGCTGACCAAGATGACAGCCAACTGGTCATGCAACAAGTCCACAATGGTGACACCCAAGCCGAGATTGTTATCAAATACGCAAAATCGGCTTAGCTAATATAAATAGTTTTAGCAACTGGCATTGTAAAGGAAAATTTATGTTAAAAAATCTATTCCGCCCATATGATGATAAACAAGTGCTAGGTTGCAGTTGTGGTAAACACGCCAATGAGAGCGAATGCCAACGCAGCCACCAATGGCTACTCGATGCTAATCGAGCCACCGATGCTGAACTGGTCGGAGCAGATTTTATTGAAGCAGCGGCAGTCAAAGCCTTGTTTCCCCACGACGCCAAACGCCGAGCATTTTTAAAAGCCGTTGGTCAAAGCACAGCAATGGCAGCCATCGCCACCGTATTGCCAATTGGGGCATTGCAGTCGATGGCAGCCGAAACCAAAACCGTGGGCAATATCGAGAAGAAAAATCTCAAGCTCGGCTTTATTCCCATTACCTGTGCCACGCCGTTGATTATGGCTGACCCGATGGGATTCTATGCTGAGCAAGGTTTAAAGGTGAATTTAACCAAAGTGGCAGGTTGGGCATTGGTGCGTGACCGTATGCTCAATCATGAGCTGGACGCCAGTCATTTTCTTGCCCCTATGCCGTTTACGATTACCATGGGCAAAGGTTCAGCACAGCAAAACATGAAGCTGGCGGCACTGCAAAACATCAATGGCCAAGCTTTGACCATGTCAATGAAGCACATCAACAACCGTGATCCCAAAAACTGGAAAGGTATGGTGTTTGCGATACCGTTTGTGCATTCGATGCACAATTATTTGCTGCGTTATTTTTTAGCAGAGCATGGCATTAACCCTGACACTGACGTGCAGCTACGGGTGACATCACCGCCTGAAATGGTCGCCAACTTATTGGCAGGCAATATTGATGGCTTTTTTGGTCCTGAGCCGTTTAACCAACGTGCGATTTATGAAAAAGCAGGTTACATCCATACCTTATCCAAGGACATCTGGGACGGTCATCCCTGCTGTGCATTTGGGACATCCGAAGCCTTTATTCAGCAAAATCCCAATACTTTTTTGGCATTGTATCGAGCAATTTTAAAATCGACCGTCGAAGCCAATAAAGGTGAAAATCGCCAACAGATTGCCAAAGTTATTTCGACAGCTGGCTACCTGAATCAGCCTGAAATCGTGGTACGCCAAGTGCTGACAGGGCATTTTGCCGATGGAGATGGGCATATCCTAAACGTGCCAAATCGCACAGGTTATGACGCCATGCCATGGTACTCGATGGGGGTGTGGATGCTCACTCAAATGCGACGCTGGGGCTATATCAATTCACATATTAATTACCAAGACTTGACCGAAAAAGTGATGATGCTCACCGATGCCAAAAAGCAAATGGCACAGTTGGGACTCGATTATCTTCATCACGATGATTATCAAGGCTTTAGTGTCATGGGCAAGCCGTTTGACCCAAGACAGCCAGAGCAATATGTCAATCAATTTACCATTAAAAAGTTGGTGTGAGGGTTGGCGATTTACGCCATTCAACAGGGGATTTTATTGCTGTTATTTCTAAATTTTAATTATACCATTCATGTCTATAGGGGGTCAAAATGAAGAAACCTATGTCGCCACACGCACCACTAATTGTGTCGATTGCCGTTGCTATGCTGATTGTTGTGGTGTGGTTTTTGGGGTCAGCAAAACCCAAGCAAGTGCCAAATTATGCCACACCTGAGCAAAAAGAATACGCTATTTTGGTCGGCGATTTGTCCGAAGATGGCAAAATTATTCCTGATAAGCCATCGGATTTTCCGACCCCTGCCAAGTTTGCCAAGTTGGTGTGGACGCAGTTATCTGACCCATTTTATGACAAAGGTCCAAATAATAAAGGCATTGGGCTACAACTGGGCTATTCATTGGGGCGGGTGCTAGCAGGGTACTTGCTTGCAGTGTTGGTAGCGTTGCCGTTGGGTTATTTGATTGGTATTTCGCCCTTATTGTCCAAAGTATTAACCCCTTATATCCAGCTATTAAAGCCGATTTCGCCCTTGGCGTGGATGCCGATTGCGTTATATACCATTAAAGATTCCAATTTATCGGCGATTTTTGTAATTTTTATCTGCTCTTTGTGGCCAATGTTGATGAATACTGCCTTTGGTATCAGTAACGTGCGTAAAGAATGGATAAATGTCGCCGCCACGTTAGAAGTCAAACAGATGCGAAAAGCCTTTCAAATTATGCTACCTGCCGCTGCTCCTGCGATTATCACAGGGATGCGAATTTCAATGGGAATTGCATGGTTGGTGATTGTGGCTGCCGAAATGTTGGTGGGTGGCACAGGGATTGGCTATTATTTATGGAATCAATGGAATAACTTGTCATTGGGTAATGTGATTTTTGCGGTACTTATCATTGGCGTGGTGGGTATGCTACTGGATATGGCGTTTGTTCGCTTACAAAAAGCCGTGAGTTATGTGGAGTAAGGAGAATAGAATGAAAAATACTGTTTCAACGGCTACTTCAGCCAAAGTCACACAACGCCCATTGATTGAAGTGCGAAACTTAGCCAAACGCTACACCCCAGCTCATCCAAACGTGTTTGAAGGCATTAACTTTAACATTGATCAAAATGAATTTGTTTGCGTGATTGGGCATTCTGGTTGTGGTAAATCTACCATCTTGAACATCTTGGCAGGGCTAGAAAATTCCACCAACGGCACGATTGTTATGAGTGGAAAAGAAGTCACAGGACCAAGCCTTGATAGAGGTGTGGTGTTCCAAGGTCACGCCTTGTTGCCGTGGCTCACGGTGCGAGGAAATATCTTGTTTGCGTTACGATCGCGTTATCCCAATATGAAAAAGAAAGAGCTCGATCAAAAAGTTGAGCATTATATCGGCTTGGTCGGACTACAACCTGCGTTAAATAAAAAACCTTCTGAACTATCAGGCGGTATGAAGCAGCGGGTTGGTATTGCTCGGGCGTTTTCGGTTGCTCCCAAAATGCTGTTTATGGATGAGCCGTTTGGAGCATTGGACGCTTTAACTCGAGGTAAAATCCAAGACGAACTGGTAAAAATCGTCAATGAAACCCAGCAAACCGTGTATATGATTACCCATGATATTGACGAAGCGATTTTACTGGCTGACCGCATCTTTTTGATGAGCAATGGACCGCAAGCCACCATTGCTGAGATTGTGATGAATACCATCCCTAAACCTCGTAGCCGTGAAAGCATGCACCACGACCCGCAATTTTATCGCCTGCGTAATCATTTGCTGGACTTTTTGGTACATCGCTCCAAGCAAATGCAAGCCGAAGGCTACCATCTGCCAGAGCCTGTAGTGGTATATCCAGGGCTGGAAGCCAGTGAAGATGATGCGCTAATTACTAAACAGTTGTAATTTAAGCGTTTCTTATAAAAACCTGCTGATTTGGCAGGTTTTTTTATGGTTTTAAATGACAAAATTAACAACATTGACAAAGATAACATTTTGTTGGATTTGTTATACATCAGATATTGTTATTTATAAAAATATTTTTTAAATCAATCACTTAAAAATTTGGCATAGACTTTGCTATATAAACAATAACACTGTAAGAAATTAAAACTTACTTTTTTGCAGGGACATTTTAATTTGTTTTATAGCCAACTAAATTCATTTTAAGACAAGGGAAGTGAGCGAAGATATTACAAGTAGTCCATCAAGCAAGCTTGACTCTGCATTGAACCGAATTTGAAAGGCTAGATTTATCACAACACCCACCAAGGAGATTACCATGATTAAAAGTCGTATTGAAGTTACTGAAAAAATCGTTGCTACCAAAGTTGTCAAACAATTGACATGGGAAGGCATTGCTAAAGAAGTGGGCTTGAGCAAAGAGTGGGTGACCGCGGGCTGCTTGGGTCAAATGCAGTTTAACGACGAACAAGCCAAAATTCTTGCCAAAATCTTTGACCTGACCGAAGACGAAACCAAATGGCTCAAAGTCGTACCTTACAAAGGTAGCCTACCAACATCAGTACCGACTGACCCATTGGTTTATCGCTTATACGAAGTGATTAGCGTGTACGGTTTGACCATGAAAGAGTTGATTCACGAAGAGTTTGGCGACGGTATCATGAGTGCGATTGATTTTTCAATGGATATCCAACGTGAGAACAACCCAGCGGGCGACCGTGTGAATATCGCTTTATCAGGTAAATTCTTACCTTACAAATCTTACTAATTGTTTGCTCCACCTCAAGGCTCAAGCCGTCTGGTTTGACCTTGCTATCTTAAACTTCTTTTCATCCGATTTTCATAAGGGGTACGCCATGCAATTAACTGACATCATCATCTCACCGACTGATTTAGACGTTTTAACCAAACAAACCAAAACCGTGATTATCGATACTCGAGATGCAGACAGCTATCAGACAGGGCATATTCCCAATGCCGTGAATTTGCGAGAAATTTTCACTTTTTTGGCGACGTCCGATGAACAAGGTATTCGTGATATGAAAGACACCTTCAAACAAAAATTGGGCGAAGCAGGTATTTGTGGTGAAGAAACGGTTATTTTCTACGAAGATGCGTTAAACAATGGTTTTGGTCAGTCTTGTCGTGGTTATTTTTTATTACATTGGCTTGGCTACCCAAATATCAAAGTATTAAACGGTGGTTATCAAGGTTATGTCGCTGCAGGCTTACCTGTTTCTACCGAAAATACCGTCCCAACGCCCGCCCAGTTTCCAGACAATTTGACCGAAAATGAGGTCATGGCAGATTATAAACAAGTGCTAACTGCGGTAAAAGACGATACTGTTTTACTCGATGTGCGTGATGTGGTGGAATGGATTGGTGAAAGCTCAAGCCCTTATGGTGTCGATTTTGCACCACGTAAGGGCAGAATCCCGACTTCTCGTTGGATAGAGTGGTATCGTTTTATGAAACCATCCGCACAAGGGGCGGTTATGAAAACTCCAAGCGAAGTAAAAGCCGAATGTGACTCGGTGGGTATCAGTAAAGACGATGAAATCATCATCTATTGCTTTAAAGGTGCGAGAGCATCGAATACCTTTTTGGCACTTAAACAAGCAGGCTATGACAAGTTAAAAATTTATTTTGGCTCTTGGAATGAATGGTCTCGCATCGATGAATTACCGATTGAAGACGGTGTGAACAGCGATACTCGCTTATCCGCTTGATGCTTTGTGAGTTAATTATTTACTAATCCCTTGACTGTTTTTGATAACAGCCTATCAAAAACAGTCAAAGTGTAAATACTCCAACTTAAAACAACATTAAAGTATTTACAAAAGGCAATTACACAAAATTATCTACACGCTCAAACTGTGAGCGTCATTTAAATTCGAGCCTTCAATTTACCAATCTTGCTTTCATCGCTTTCGTTAAACCTCTCTTCATTTAAAGTAGAGGTATTTAATTTTGTTCGGTTAATTATTAATAATTTTTTTAAAAAATTTAAATAAAAATAAGACGAAATTGACGTTTTTTTATCAAAAATATCGAGAGAGTGGGGGTTAAAAAACACGCAATATTGCGTGACCAAACTGCAAGATAATTTTCTTAATTGTCATTAAATCACATTAATGTTATTCTTGAACGCTTAGTTAAACCCACTCGTATCAAAGCTTTGAGTATTAAAGTACATTAATATCAAATAGGGTAGATTGGTCTAGCGACTTTGACATGGTGGGGGTCGTCTGTTCGAGTCAGATTATGCCTACCATATTCCAAAAGCCCCAGTCGATTGATTGGGGTTTTTTTATTGCAGTGATATCAAGGGTTTACGTGGTTTTTCGAGAATTGAAATTTTGACCACTTTTGTGATTTTGGGCACAGAAAAATCGCTTAAAAATCTTGTGTGCCCATTTTGTGCCCAAATTGTGCCTTGGTTAATTTTTGAGCAAGTAGGTTTTGACCCCCACTCAAATTTAAAAGAGATGAAACTGAATTTTTTTTGATTTTCATTGCTTATTTTAAATAGCCTTCATGTCCTAAAAAAAATCCTTTTAAAGTATCCCTATCAAAACTATAAACATGAGCAAGTGGCGATTCACTAGTCACTATCCACTTTCATTGTCATCAATGTAGGTTGTTAATTTAAGATGAGGCGTAACTACCAAATTTCTCCATTAAAAAATCAATGAGAAGCTGTATTTTTTTAGCTTTAACAGGTGTCGGCAAATAGTATAAATAATTGGCAGGAAAGGTTATCCAATGTTCTTCAAGTACGGGTACCAGCGCTGAATTAGTTGCTAAAGGTTCAAAGATTCGCCCTATGCCCAGTCCTTGCAAAGTGGCATCTAATACTTGTTCAGAGTCATTAAAAATTAGCGTGTTTTCAATGGGTTGTAATTTATTTTCCCCATTTATCTGCAAAAATAAGGGCTCGATTCGATTACTACTCATAAAACGAAAGCCAATCATCCGATGATGTTGTAAATCATCTAAGGTCTTTGGTATGCCGTATTTGCTTGCATAGTCTAAAGAAATATACAGCCCTTGCCGAAACGCAGGATAAATGGGCTTAGCCACCACGTTGTCAGTCAAGTTATTACCAAATCTTACCCCCAAATCAAACCCTGCTTCTATCAAATCCACACTAGCATTATTAATAGAAAATTCCAAAATTATCTTTGGATAACGCGCACAAAATTCTGCATAAAAAGGTTTAAATATCAGTTCGAAATGTAGCTGTGATAAAGTGATTCGTACAAGACCACTTGGTTGTTGATACTGATCGCCAATATGCTGCCAAGTGTTTTGTAACCTAGAAATCGGTTCTCGGGTTTGGCTATAAAGTTGTTCGCCAGCGTCGGTTAATTGTAGTTTACGTGTTGTGCGAACGAATAAGGCAATACCAACATTACGCTCTAATGTCTTAAGCGCCTTGCTTACCGATGGTACCGTGATACCTAGCTTTTTAGCCGCATTGGTAATCGATTTTTCTTGAACAATACTATAGTTAAAACTGTAATATAATAAGCATTTTAAACCAATACCACCATGCCCAA
>NZ_DAMBBC010000021.1:0-38927 GCF_032057165.1 Moraxella sp. CTOTU48717
AAAAGAGCAACCTTATTAATTAGGTTGCTCTGTTCCCTACTACATAGCTGTATTTTAATATGATACGTCATTCAATAATCCCAATGATGACTTCCCATCATCCCCTGCCATACCGTTACACAGGCTAGCGCATCGGGTCTAGCGCGGTGCGCATTGCTATGTTCTACCCCAAAGTGGGTCATAGCCTTGCTTAGGCTAAAATAACGATTGGCTTTAAAATACGGTGAGTATTGCCCGATAAAATCAGCAAACTGCTTACACAGGCATTTTACTTCAACTTGCTGCAAGCGAAGCTTATGACCTGATTGCCGCATCATACGAATATCAAAGCTGGCATTGTAAGCATACAGGGTTCTTCCTTTGAGCAACTGTACAATCGCGGGTTGAATATCAATAAAGGTAGGTTTACCTATCAGCTCATGAGGATAAATACCATGCACCTTAAATGCGCCTAGGCTAGACGGTCTATCTGTGTAGATCAGCGTATCGATAATCACATGTCGATCACTATCACAAAACGCAATTTCGATGATTTGATCATTCCTGCCGCCACCGGTGGTTTCAGTATCAAAGAATAAGGGTTTGCTGGTATCGTACTGTTGGTTGTACTGGACAACTTGGTTAAAGATGGCATCGATTTGAGATTGCGTATCTGCTGTCATTGGGGTTGAAGTCATTAAATTAATCAATCATGGATGTAAGTCAGTCATATAATCGCTACCCTAGCCATTAAACACATCCATTTGCGCCGTTTTAAGCGGTTTTTTCGGCTTTGGCAGATGTTCCGCTACATACCCAGCACCCATCGGTTTAAGTAGCTCAAACGCGTCCTCATGATGCATATTGAGCCAATCCTGGCGATGTTCAGGTTCAATCACCACAATCGAGCGTTTTTCATCTTCAGGCTTGTGAAATTGTAACATGAAAGGATGATTATCGGCATTGGTGGTCAGCATGGTCATGGAGCGAACGATTTGCTCCCCTATCTTAACAATTTCATATAAAGCGGCTACGGTAAACGGCTCATAGATGGTTTGTACCGGAATTAACGCAAACTGATTGTTGTACCAAGCATGTTTAAAACTCGGTTTTTCCATCACCGTTTCTACGGGCATCATAAGTGTGCTTGGCAATATCGATATCTTAGGCCCATTTAGGCACCATTCCAAACATGGCTGAGTGCCACTCGGCAGGATCACCCCTCGTATTTGATAAGAGGTTAGCAAATAGCAAGGGGGCTTTATAGCCTGAGTAAATATCCTGTTTGACGGCAAAGCTGAGCTGTTGATTGGTAAATAACGGCGCTTGCGTAGCGCTAATGGGTTGAAAGTTGGCACACATCAGGGTTTCTCTTTTAACATGGATTTATTAACAGCCGTTAGCAAACTCGCACTAATGCACTTTGAGTAGATCTGATAGCTTGGTGGTATAGCTGGGGCTTAAAAACTCTCGATTCATCTGCCAATCTTGCTGCTTGGCTATTCCACTTACAGGAATTTCAACGTTTAAATATATAAAATTTTAAAAACAAAAAATTTCTTTTTTAGGTTTTTATAGTTTTTAAAGGTTTGTAGACCATCTGTATGCCTGATGTAGCCCGGTTTTGGAGGACGTAAATAGGACGGATTGACTACTTTAATAGGACGGATTGACTACTTTAATGGGACGGATTGACTACTTTAATGGGACGGATTGACTACTTTAATGGGACTATGATATTTTGTGTCCTATTAATTATTGGAATTTTGCCATGAGTAATGATCTAATTGTGAAATCTAATGTAGTTATTACTGCCAGTTATCACTTAACTGCAAATGAACAACGCTTGATTCTCTCTGCAATTTCTCAAATACCTAAAGGTGTGGAAGTTCAAGATGAAGAGGTCTATACCGTCGAAGTCAGCGATTTTATTGAAATGGGTGTGCATCCTAAAACTGCATATAGAGAAATGCGTGAAGCGGCTGAACGTTTGTATGAACGTTCTATTGTATTAAAAGTAGGTGACGATGTACTAAAAACTCGCTGGGTACAGGATATGGGAGTTGGAACTGGCGAAGGTATGATTAAACTTGCTCAAAGTTTAGGATTACAACCAACTAAAATGCCTAATAATCAGCATTTTGTGGTTCTTAGATTTAGTAAATCAATTTTGCCCTATTTGAGCAATTTATCAGCTAATTTTACCCAATATTTAAAACAAGATATTGCAGGGCTTAGTAGCTCGTATAGTATTAGATTCTTTGAATTACTCATGCAATTTAAAGATACAGGGTTTCGAAAAATCACAATTGAAGATTTAAGAGAGTTTCTTGATCTTGGTGACAAATACCCTGCAACCAAAGATTTGAAAGTACGAGTTATTGAAACTGCAGTCAATGAAATTAATGAAAAAACTAAAATTAATGTTGAATATAAACTTGTAAAAACGGGAAAAAAATTCACTCATCTTGAGCTAAAATTCAAATTAAAAGCTCAAGCTAAAAAAACTGCGCAACCTGTTGGTAAGACAATTGATATGCTTGAGTCAGAGAAAAAAAATCCTCTAGCACTATCATGGCAAATAAAAGGACTATCAGATGGTCAAATTAATAAATTGGCCAAATTTAAAAAGGAGTTTCTAGATGCTAATAGTAGTTTACTCGCAAGCAATGATAGTAGAAGTTATGATGAAGTTTTTAATAGTTGGCGTGTCTTACTAAAAGACCCTACTAGTGTTAAAAAATTTAAAAATATTCAAGAAATATTAGAAAGAAGTTGGTAGAAATACGTCCTATTTAATCATATAATTTATTACATAAGTTAATGCTAATAAGTAACTTGCGTAAGTAATTTCATTAAATAATATTACATCTATGTGAAAAATTAATTTAAATCAATAAATTATATATGATAAAATTTTGAATAAATTAATTAACTTACGTAACTTAAATCTGTTAAAATGGTTATGTAACTTTAATAACTTAAATAAAAGGTGTAACTTATGATAATCTTAATTGGCGGTGAAAAAGGTGGTTCAGGCAAGAGCTGCTTAGCTCAAAATATTGCAGTTTATTTGCAGAATAGAAATCGAGACATCTTATTGTTAGATGCTGACCCGCAGGGTACAACGACTGACTGGGTAAAAGAGCGGGAGCAAAACCAAATTTCTAAAACACTCCCATCAGTGCAATGCTCAGGTAATATTAGACAGACACTAATTGATTTGTCAAAGCGTTATCAAGATATTGTCATTGATGCAGGTGGTCAAGATTCTGAAGCCTTACGTTCTGCTATGACTGTTGCAACCCATATGTTGTTGCCTTTTAGACCTAAACGTCGGGATTTAAAAACACTGGCACACATGGAAAATCTGGTGAAAATGGCAAAAGCCATCAATCCTAATTTAAAAGCAAAAGCCGTCATGACACAATGTCCAACTTTGCCCAGTCAATTCCAGCGTATCACCGATGCTAAAGATGCTTGTGAATCCTTTAATATTCCAGCTCTTCAAAATTTCACCAGTAATCGTAATATTTATGATGACGCTGATGAAAATGGATTTACAGTATTTGAAGCCAAAGGTGATACAGATGGCAAGGCTAGCGCAGAAATTGTAGCGATTGCCGAAGAGTTTTTAGGAGAAGTATAATGGGTTTAAGTGATTTAAAGAAAAAAGGTTATAATGCTGATATCTCTGTCGATAGTTTTATTGGTGGGGCGAATACCCATTCGCTACAAAAAGAATCGAAGGCTAAATATATTCGCCAAACTTTTTCACTTACCCAAGAAGTGAGTGATCAAATCGATGAATTACTTGTAAAAAGTAGGGTCGCTCGTGCTAATCGTTCGATAATTGTCAAAACAGCGATTCAGCAGCTAAGCTTTCTTTCAGAAGAACAATTAAATTTAGCAGTTCTCGCAACAAAAAATGAAGAAAGTTAAATAACTTAAATAACTTAAATAACTTAAATAACTTAAATAACTTAAATAACTTATATCTATTAGTAAATGTTATAACTTACTTTTTATGCATAACTTACATAAGTTACTCTTGGGAAATAAGTTTATTAAGTTATTGAAATTATCTTGTGATTCTTAGTGGGGATCTAATAAATGGTAAAAAAACAATTTCCTATCGGCATCCAAAATTTAGCCGAACTAAGACAAGGTAACTATTATTACGTCGATAAAACGGCCAAAATTATTGAACTAATTAATACTAGTAAATATATTTTTTTATCAAGACCTAGACGGTTTGGCAAAAGCCTGACCCTTGATACTATTGCTGAAATATTTGCAGGTAACAAGGCGCTATTCACTGGATTATATGCTGAACATCACTGGCAATGGGAGCAATCCTATCCTGTTATTCGCATTAGCTTTGATGGCGGTATAGAAGGTTACGATGACTTATCTCTTGCTTTATCGGACATTTTAACGGCTTTAGAAGAAAGATGGCGTATTACTAATAGCTTAAAAACGATTAGTGGTAGGTTTCAAGCACTCATTCAGCATTGCCATGAAACAACAGGGCAAAAAGTTGTCATATTGATAGATGAATACGATAAGCCGATTTTAGACAGTTTGCAGAATTCAGAAAAATCTATTATTGTCCGTAATCAATTAAGGGATTTTTATTCCGTGATTAAAGGTCAAGATGCCCATATACAATTTGCCATGCTCACAGGCGTTTCTAAATTTAGTAAAATCAATCTATTTTCAGGTTTAAATAATCTATACGATGTTACCTTAGATGAAAGATTCTCAGCGCTTTGTGGTTACACCCAATCTGAGCTTGAAAACGTATTCGCTGTAGAATTAGATAAAGTGGATCTTGAAGAGTTAAAAAAATGGTATAACGGCTATAATTGGACAGGTGAAGCAGTCTATAACCCATTTGACGTCTTACTGTTTTTAAGTAACCCACAAAGGCTCTATAAAAACTACTGGGTAGAAACAGGTAATGCAACCTTCTTAATGGATAAACTATTAAATGAAAACATCCATATCCATCAACTGATTGGTAGACTTATTGATAGTCAAAACCTCTCACAATTTGAAATAAGCGATATCAGTATCATCGCCTTACTATTTCAAACGGGTTATCTCACCATTGATAAAATGCTGTTAAAACCCAGTGTACGTTATACCCTAAAATTTCCTAACATTGAAGTACAACAAAGCTTATCGGAATCACTGCTATTAAAATACATCGCCCATGCCAAAGATGATATGTTACTCAAACAAAGTGAACTTTACGAAGCGATTGTTCAGCATAATCTTGATGGCATTGAAAGCATTATCCAAGCATTTTTTAGTAGCATTCCCCATAACTGGCACAGAAATAATCCGATTGCCAATTACGAAGGCTATTGGGCCAGCGTCTTCTACGCACTGTTTGCCAGTTTAGGCTTTCAAACTATCACAGAAGACGCAACAAGTCTTGGTAATATCGACATGACACTCATCGTTGGAGACCACGTTTACATTTTTGAATTTAAAGTCGTGAATGGTAAAAACGATCAACCACAAGGAACTGCCTTAGCTCAAATACAACAGAAGCGTTATGCTGACAAATACACAACACCCAGTCGTATCATTCATCAGATAGGTATAGAATTTCATAGAGAAACGCATACGGTAATATTTGATAGAAGAGAAGGGTAAACTAAATGTACTTAGCCTAAGCCAAAAATTTTACATCATCTAGACTATGTTAATTGTAGCGATTCTCATTGAAAATCCATTACCGTCTATCAAATCATGGAATTAATGCATAAATTCTGTTAGTTATTACACCATTATAAATTTACTTGATAATCACGAAAACCTATTGTTTTTCGTGATTTTGTAAATTAGAGCTAATTCGGCTCTTTTTTATTAACTTAATTTCACGATAAAATCAAATAAATCTAAATATGATAATATATCGAAATTATCATTTATCGTGAGAATTTTACCATGAGTTTAATCGGTTATGCTCGAGTCTCAACTTCTGAAGGGAAACAGTTGCTTGACCGTCAAATTGATGCGTTAAAAGAAATCGGCTGTGAGCGAATTTTTGAAGACAAAGCATCGGGCAGTAATTCCCAACGTAAAGGCTTGGATGATTGTCTTAATTATTTAAGAAAGGGTGATGTGTTAGTCGTTTTGGATTTGGATAGGCTAGGGCGATTAGCCAGTGACTTAATCAAACTGATTGATGAACTCGCTGAAAAAGAGATTGGTTTTAAAGCCATTAATTCACCGATGGATACGACAACACCTGCTGGTCGGGCATTTTTACAGATTCAAGCAGCCTTTGCTGAGATGGAACGCAATATTATTCGCCAGCGGGTGAAAGAGGGGATTGCTGCTGCTCGTGCCCGTGGTCGAAAAGGTGGACGACCTAGAATTATGACCACTGAGAAATTGCAGTATGCTCAATATCTCATGCAAGACCAAACCAAAAGCATTCCAGCGATTTGTAAAGAACTTGGTGATATTCCCAGTAGTACGCTGTATCACTATGTGACGGCGAAAGGGGAGCTTAAAAAAGCGGGAGTTGATTTGATGAATATCAGCACTAACTAAAACGTTGAAGAGCAATCCAGTCAAAATCATGAATATGAAGGCTTATTGACAATGTAATGCAAAGTATTATAATTAAGACTGTATTTTATGAATTTAGGACTTACGCAAAAAGCATAAAATTTTGCGAAAGCGGATAAAAATATAGTAGCATAAAGAGATGAAGAAAAAAGCTATCACCCGCTTAGACTACTGTCAATATTTACTGGTAAGCCAAACCAATTACACCCTTACCAACTACGCAGAACATCATCCTGAATCAATTAGTCATGACCGCATCAATCGATACCTACGTCATGACAAACTAAAACCCAAGCTCGTATGGGAAAAAGTCAAAGACGACATCGTATTAGACGACGATGGCTATCTTATCTTTGATGACAGCATACTCGATAAAAATCATAGTCACAAAATCGAATTGGTTAATCGCCAATACAGTGGCAACGCCCATCGCATTATTAAAGGCATCTGCATCGTTAACTGTATCTATGTCAATCCTAAGACCGAACAATACTGGCTCATTGATTACCGTATTTATGACAAAACCACCGATGGCAAAAGCAAACTTGACCATCTAAAAGACATGCTACAGCACAGTATTGAACACAAACAAATTAAATTCAAATATGTGCTCATGGATACCTGGTATGCCACCAAAGACATCATGCTGTATATTGATAACTTACAAAAAATCTATTATTGTCCTTTAAAATCCAATCGCAAAGTCGATGATTCAAAAGGAGTAAACCCTTACAAAGCAGTCAACGAATTAACTTGGACTGACCAAGAGCAACAAAATGGCAAACTGATTAAAATACATGCCTTTCCTAAAGATTACAAAGTGCAACTGTTCCGAGTAGTGGTTAATGAAAACCGCACGGACTGGATTGTCACCAACGACACCACTCAGGATTCATCAGATGGCACACGATTGGTGTGTGCCATCCGCTGGAAGATTGAGCAGTTTCACCGAGAACTTAAACAACTCACTGGTATTGAAGCTAATCAGTGTCGTAAGGCTCGTATTCAGCGGAATCATATTTGTTATTGTATGCTGGTTTGGCTGCAGTTAGCCAGACAGGCTAAACGGTTAAAACAATCTTTATATCAGGACGGACTGGATTGTCACCAACGACACCACTCAGGATTCATCAGATGGCACACGATTGGTGTGTGCCATCCGCTGGAAGATTGAGCAGTTTCACCGAGAACTTAAACAACTCACTGGTATTGAAGCTAATCAGTGTCGTAAGGCTCGTATTCAGCGGAATCATATTTGTTATTGTATGCTGGTTTGGCTGCAGTTAGCCAGACAGGCTAAACGGTTAAAACAATCTTTATATCAGGTTAAAAGGGGTTTACTCAGTGATTATTTGCGTGAGCAGTTACGCTCGCCTTCGGTCGTCTTTGCGTAAGTCCTAGAATTATGAAACTATGTACACTATCGTAGAAACTGAAACGTTTAAAAAGCAAGCTGATAAGTTTTGGACAACGGAAGAAAGGCTTGAGTGTTTTACTCAGATAGCTAGTGATCCATTTATTGGTGATGTGATTCTTAAAAGTGGCGGTTTTCGCAAAGTACGGTGGTCTCGGGCAGGTATGGGTAAGCGTGGTGGCGTTCGTCTCATTTACTTCAACGTATTAGAAGATGGACTGATTGTGATGTCTTACTTCTATGCAAAAAATGAACAAGAAAATATTTTGGCAAGTGAGCTTCAAAAGCTAAAAGGATAACTGATGAAAACGAATTTTCCTAAAGACTTCGATGTTGAAGCAGCGGTTCAAGCGATTATTGATGATGAACCTGATTTGATAGCAGAGCGAGACAATTTGATTGAAGCATTAAACCAAACCAAAGCAGGTATCTTTGCACGTACGACAGAAATATCAGATACGGCTCAAGTCCGCCGTAAAGCAGGTTTATCGCAAAGTCAATTTGCCAAAGCCTTAGGTATTTCTGTCAATACGTTAAAATCTTGGGAGCAAGGTCAGCGTAAACCGAGTGGCTCAGCGCAAGTCTTACTTAAATTATTAGGCAAAAAACCTGAGTTAATTGATGAGATTGCTCATTTTGCATAGTACTTGAGCCCTTCTATTAAACACCTTTTAGTGAGTGTAATCGAAAGTTTCTTATAAGCTCTGTTTAAAGATGTGTTGAACGCTGATTTATAGATAGGTTAATTTACAAAAATAGGCATAAACTTAAGAAAATAAGAAACTCTATGAAAACATCTGTTTTCCGTAGGCTAGTTCTATTATCACGCGAATCTATAATGGTATAATACTCGACAAAATTCCTTAGCGTGCAATATGACCCGAATTCTCAGATAACCCCTGGTTAAAGTGTGGCTTGTTTTTTTACACTCTACCTTATTCGATATCAGCAAAGAATTAGGGAAATATAGTCACAGAAACATAAAAGTGATACAAGGCAGGCGAACGAAACTGTACAAATAGTACTGTGAGTGAGCCTAACGCCGTAGCACTTTCTGTCTTCGAAGACTATAGCAGTCTAGCCGCTTTCGGATAAGCCAAGGCCACGTTTGTGAGTGCATTTATATCTACCCTTTGACCCAAAATTTTGTTTCTAGACATTAAGTTAGTTATAAATGGCAGATTAGGTATGAGACCATTATCGTTTATCCCAGTCTAGAACTTTTGAAATCTACGTCTTTTATAATACTCGTTTTTATTGTTCAAACGATGCTAACTATAACATTGCCATATATAAGCGATACAATATTTTACTTTTAATTCTTATTATGATTGATATAATCAAATTTTAGCTTAAATATGAAAAATAAATTCTATATTTTGCTATATTTAGAAATATATTTTCTTATTATTTTTTGTTTTTGATATTTAATTTTAAAATGGGAGTTACACATGAATAACATCAATTTAGAAGAAACTTTTAAAACATTGCGTGGGCAAACAGGTAATCCAGCGGTTAGCGTATTTATTCCGACCCACCGTACTTTCCCAGACAATGAGCAAGACGCAATTGCCCTAAAAAACCAACTTAAAATCGTCGAAGAACGTGTCACCAATGAATACGACAAGCGTGTTGCTGCAAGTGTGATGGAAAAAATCCATGCCCAAACCGATGAGCTTGACCATAACTATAACTTAGATACGCTGGCTGTGTTTGCCACGCCTGAATCTGCTCAAGTGGTGCGTTTGCCCTTTGATGCCGCTGAGCGAGTCATCATTGGTGAAAAGTTTGCGACCCGTGACCTCATGCGTAACTTATCAGAAGGGGTTGGCTATTATGTGTTGGTAGTTACGCCTGAAAAAGCCCGTCTGATTGAAGGCGTGAATAATCGTCTGGTTAAAGAAATTAAAGGCGGTAGCGAACGTCAACAAACAATGAGCGAGTTGACCTTCCCTATTAACAACTCAACGCTACCCAACAACAGTAAAGCAGACCGTACAGGCTCATCAGACGATGATATGTACTTAAAAGAGTTCTTTAACCGTGTTGATAAAAGCTTGCAAGAGCTTTATAACAAATCACCACTACCTGTGATTTTGGTGGGTGATAGCCACAATATTGGTTTTTATGAAAAAGTGTGCGACCGCCCTGATATGATTATTGGTAAAGTCGATAATTTAACATATCTGAACGACAGCAAGCCAGAGGACATTATTGCTGGCGTTCAAGACATCGTTGAGCAAAAGCGTCAGACTCGTTACGAAACTGCCAAAGGCGACCTTGAAAAAGCTCGTAATGAAAAGATGGTGCGTACTGATTTGCAACAAATCTATCGCTCGGCGTTTGAAGGCAATGCGGTAACGCTATTGGTTCGTCAAGGTCATAGTGTGCCTGCGAAGATTGATGAGAAAGCACAGACCCTACAAGTCCAAGATGATGCTACTGCTGAGGGTGTAACCGATGATGCGGTTAGTGAAATCATTGAATTGGTTAGCCATAAAGGTGGTGAGGTGGTATTTGTACCCACTGAGCAAATGGATGAAAAGGAGCCGATTGCGTTGATTACTCGTTACTAATCGTCGAATCGTTTACAATGAAGGGTAGGACAATGGTCTTACCCTTTTTTTATTGAGTAAAATAGATGAATAATACGCATTTGGTCGCTCAATGGCTACAGCGACAGATTAAAGATAGTTCAGCAGTTGGGTTAATGCTGGGTTTTTTTTGTCTATATGTGTCCTATGTACCAATGTTGTTGCCACGGGTCTGGTGGTTGCAGGCAATCAGTGGTGGCATTAACGCTATCGTTGGTTATGCGTTTGGAATGCTGTTGGGTCTTATAGGGTATTGGTTACAGCGTTTATTAAAAAACTCCAATCATCAATCAGCTATCAACCACCTAAATATCTTACCAATAATGACGATGGTATTAGGATTTTTAGGTGCGATTGGTTTTGCTTTTTATCATTACCAGATTACTGCCAAGATTGCCCAACAGGTCCAGATAACACCGCCGTCATTGCTTAATGTCAGCGGGGCTATGCTCTTAAGTCTATTGCTTTGGGGGTTGGTGGTGTTTATCGCTCGCTTGATAAAGCAATTGGTGTTGATGGGGGTAGAACGTGGCTTTCCACAGTTTTCTACTACCACAAAAATGAGTATGAAAGCAGGGGCTTTTTTACTACTGATTGTCGGATTGGTTACGTTAAGTCGAGATTATATCTGGCACAAAGTTGTCGAGAAAGTCGCCTATAGTGCCATGCAGCTTGATACCTCTGAACCCGATACCCTATCAGCCCCATTCTCACGGTATAAATCAGGGTTTGATAGTGGGCAAACGGGGCATAGTAATAAAGAAAAACCTGCCCAACAGTGGCAGGAGTTGGGGCATTTTGGACAACGCTTTGTCTCGCTTGGGGCGTCGCAGAAGGATATTAGCTTGCTGACAGGATTGCCTGCCAAAGAGCCGATTCGGGTATTCGTTGGTTTGAATCGTCAAGAACCTGATAAAGCGTTGTTAGAAAAAATGGTGCAGACCGCCCTTGATGAGATGGATAGAACGCAGGCGTTTACCCGCCGCTATATCGTGATACAAGGGGCTACAGGACGGGGCTGGATTGAAGAGTACAGCAGTCAGGCGGTTGAGTATTTGACCCAAGGCGATGTGGCAACGGTGGCGATTCAATACTCGTATTTACCCAGTCAATTTTCGTTTTTGTTGAATGGTGAGCTTGCCACGTTTGCCAATAGCGAGTTGATAAATGCCGTCAAACAACGTCTTGAGCAAATGCCGATTGATAAACGCCCTAAACTATTGCTTGCAGGAGAGTCGTTAGGGGCGTATGCCAGTCAATCGCTTTTTAACAATTATGATGATGTCATTAATCGTATTGATGGGGCGGTGTGGGTGGGAACGCCAAGATTTAGCCCACTATGGCAACAACTGGTGGCGAATCGGAATAAAGGTTCGACAGAAGCCTTGCCTATTATTCACAGCGGACAACATGTGCGATTTATGGATAATCCTGCCTCATTAAAACAACTGACAAATGATTGGCAGTCACCACGAATTGTATTTTTGCAGTATGCGACAGACCCTATCGTGTGGTGGTCGTCCAAGATGCTATGGCAAGCACCTGACTGGATGGCAGAACCCAAGGGTCGAGGGGTTAGTCATTTACCTAGATGGTTGCCTGTGTTAAGTTTTTGGGAATTATCTCTGGATATGCCAGCGTCTAACCAAACGCCTGCAGGATTTGGTCATATTTATGAAGATGATATCGTGTATGCGTGGGCGGCGGTACTCGATAATTCACAAGTTGACCCTAAGCAAGTGGCAGAAAGAATTGAACAGCGAATAGCATTCACAAAAGAGAATAAATAGCTATTTTTATATTAGGAGGGTCTATGAGTAATTTTCAGCAAACGCTTAAGCGGTTTTTTGCGATGGATGCAGCGGCTGGTATTGTTTTAGCCATCGCTGCACTACTGGCAATGATTGTTGCCAATTCGCCATTGCAAGAAAGCTATGAGCATTTATTGCATTTTCCGATTGCGATAAGTTTTGGTGATTTCGTGGTGAAACACCATTTGCTTCATTGGATTAATGATGGGTTAATGGCAGTGTTTTTCTTTTTAGTGGGGCTTGAGCTTAAACGTGAAATGATGGTAGGGGAATTGTCCAACCCACGCAACATCATTTTACCTGCACTCGCTGCCATGGGTGGCATGGTGTTTCCTGCCTTAATTTATTTGATGTTTAACTACCAAAACCCTGATTTTGCTAAGGGTTGGGCGATTCCTGCGGCCACGGATATCGCCTTTGCGTTGGGGGTATTAACCTTACTGGGTAGCCGAGTGCCGCTGTCGCTTAAAGTGTTTTTAACCTCAATTGCGATTTTCGATGATATTGGGGCGATTTTAATCATTGCTTTGTTTTATTCCAGTGGGTTAAACCTAGCCGCCTTAGGGGTTGCCGCTTTAACGCTTGCAGTATTGTTTATCATGAATCGTTTTAATGTCACTCGTATTTCTGCGTATGTCATTATTGGATTGGTGTTATGGGTGGCGATGCTTGAATCGGGTATTCATGCCACGATTGCTGGGGTATTGCTGGCGATGTTTATCCCAATGACTGATTCGGCAAACCCTAAAATCTCACCGTTAAAAGAACTTGAGCATGATTTGCATCATACAGTGAGCTTTTTGATTTTGCCCGTATTTGCCTTTGCCAATGCAGGGATCCATTTTGGGGGAGCGGAAGGAGGCTTTATGGCGTCACTCACCCACCCTGTGTCATTGGGCATTATCATGGGATTGCTAGTCGGTAAAATGCTGGGTGTGATGTTATTTAGTTGGCTTGGGGTTAAGCTAAAGCTCGCCAATCTGCCACAAGGCATGAACTGGGGTCAAGTAATTGGTGTCGCTGCCCTATGTGGCATTGGATTTACCATGAGTTTATTTATCGGGAGCTTGGCGTTCGCAGGATTGGAGATTAAACCGTTTGATGAGCGATTAGGGATTGTCATGGGTTCAGTTTTAGCAGGCATTATCGGTTATTTTTATCTGAATAAGACATTGCCAAAACAAGCCTAGCCTTTAACTATCCTATACCTAAAATGCGTTTTTATCATTGATAGCGGTAAAAACGCATTTTTTAATTGAATAGCAAAGTGAGTTTTTTATGTTGATTGCGATTGTGGCATTTTTAGTGGGGCTAGCTATACTGGTGTGGAGTGCCAACGTGTTTATTGATGGGGCAACGGATTTGGCCGTCAAGTTGATGCGTTAAAAGAAATCGGCTGTGAGCGAATTTTTGAAGACAAAGCATCAGGCAGTAATTCCCAACGTAAAGGATTGGATGATTGTCTCAACTATTTACGAAAAGGCGATGTGCTTGTTGTTTTGGATTTAGATCGGTTAGGGCGGTTAGCCAGTGACTTGATAAAGTTGATTGATGAACTGGCTGAAAATGGCATTGGCTTTAAAGCGATTAATTCACCGATGGATACCACCACCCCTGCAGGTCGGGCGTTTTTACAAATTCAAGCCGCTTTTGCTGAGATGGAGCGTAATATTATCCGCCAGCGGGTGAAAGAGGGGATTGCCGCTGCTAGGGCTCGAGGACGAAAAGGGGGACGACCTAGAATTATGACGGCTGAGAAACTTCGTTATGCTCAGCATCTGATGCAAGACCAAACCAAAAGCATTCCTGCGATTTGCAGGGAGCTTGGTGATATTCCCAGCAGTACGCTGTACCACTATGTGACGGCGAAAGGGGAGTTGAAGAAGGCAGGGGTGGATTTAATAAGCAAACTCGATTAATTTCAAAATTTTGGGAAGTTTCAATTTTTCAGGATTCTAAAATCGATTGTTAACTAGTAGATTTAGTATTATAATGCAATGTATCATATATTAAAGGTTTACTATGTATACGGTCGTCGAAACGGAAAGCTTTAAAGTTGAGATTGCTCACTTGTTAGATTTGGATGATCGATTGGCTTTCTTTACTTACCTTTCACAAAATCCATTAAAGGGTGATGTGATTCAACATGGCAAAGGTTTACGTAAAATTCGTTGGGCAACCAGTGGTAAAGGCAAGTCGGGTGGGGTTCGAGTTATCTACTACAATATGCTGGATGATGGACTGATAGTTTGTCTAGCTGTGTATGCGAAAAATGAAAAAGAAAACATTTCTGCCAAAGAATTAAAATCTTTGAAAAATGAAAAGCAAGGAAACTAATTATGAAACCTGTTAATTTCTCTGACGTAGATATTGCCAATATTGTCGAGGCAGTGATTCAAGATGATCCTGATGCGATTGTGATTAAGGACAGTTTAGCCAAATCACTTTCTCAATTACGAGAAGGACGGTATGCACCCGTATCGGAAGTCAGCCAAGTTCGTCAAAAGACAGGCTTGTCGCAAAGTCAATTTGCCAAGTCATTGGGGATTTCAGTCAATACTTTAAAGTCTTGGGAGCAAGGTCAGCGTAAACCGAGCGGTTCAGCTCAAGTCTTGCTTAAGTTATTGGGCAAAAAACCTGAGTTAATTGATGAGATTGCTCATTTGGCATAGTACTTGAGCCATTCTAGTAACTACCCTTCTTTGAGTGTAATTGAAATTTTCTCATAGGGTCTATTTACATATTTATTAGATACTGATTTGTAGACAGGTTAATTTACAAAAATAGAGGCGATTTGCCTCTGTTTTTTCGCCTAAATGGAAGTGTCCAAAAAACCAACGTTTTTTAGACACCTTGACCTTTATCAATTTTAAAAATACTCGACTAAATTCCTTAACGTACTATTTTCTCCGAATTCTGGGGTAACCCCTAACATAGGTATTAATTCTGCAAATGGAATGTATCTTGTTAGAACTGCATTTATATTTATTTGTTCATGCACCTCGATACTTATTTCTAATATGCAGACTGCTTACCCCAATCATAAATACCGCGTTTGTAAGCATAAATCAGCATGATTAAGCCGGCGATAATCATCGGCGCGCTTAAGATTTGCCCTTTGGTCATCCAACCTAATAATATGAATCCTTGGTCAGCATCTGGCTGGCGGAAGAATTCAATGATAAAGCGGCTGATGCCATAGCCTAGTAAGAATACAGCGGAGGCAGCCATACGTGGACGTGGTTTTGATGAATACCACCATAAGAATATAAATAGCAGCAGACCTTCGGCAAAGGCTTCATATAGCTGTGATGGATGACGAGGCAATATGTATTGACCATTGACTTCAATCATCAATTCTTGCAATTGTGGATTGCTCTGTAATTGCTCCATATCAAACGCCGCGGCTTGCGGAAAGTAGGTCAGCCAGTTATAGCCACCGTCTGAGACGCGACCCCATAATTCGCCATTGATATAGTTGCCGATACGCCCAAACAGTAAGCCGGTTGGTACACAAGGAACGATAAAATCGAATACTTGAAAGGTAGTCTTTTTATATTTACGGGCAAAGAACCACATACCTAGCATGACGCCGATAAAGCCGCCGTGGAAAGACATACCGCCTTCCCAGACTTTTAATATATAGGCAGGGTTTTGGAGTAATTCACCGAACTGATAAAACAGCACAATTTACTACCTGGCAATCAACAACTTTACAGCAACCTCAAAAAGACACTCATCTTTGATAGTAATACTAACTTTGCCATTATGAGCATTGGCGATAGCTTGCACAATAGATAAGCCTAAGCCTGTTCCTGAATGCATCGTATTCGTTTTATCATGACGATAGAATCGCTCAAACAGTTTATCGGCTTCAATCTGATTTAATGGTTTGTCTAGACGGTTGGTCATAGTTATTCTTAACCAGAGCTGCTCTGGGGATTGAATATCGTCTTTTGGCGCATTAAGCGAGGTGCTTGAAGTGAGGACAGTAGCGGATATCATAATAGTGCTATTACTAGCCGCATAATAAATCGCATTTGACATCAGGTTGGCAAACAGCCGTTGCAATAAGCCTTTATCACCTAGTACTGTTTTAAAATCACCCGATTTTTCAAAGATTATCTCACGATCCTCAGCAATCATCTCATAATAATCTATAAGCTTTGTGATCAAGCTCTCTATATCGACATGACTGATTTGCGAATCACTCAGCTCTTTTTGAGTTTTTGCCAGTAATAACATATCGTTAATCATGGCGGATAACTGCTTTAACGTATCATGCTGATGATGCAATTGCTCAATGTATTCGTCGTTTTCTCTTGGCTTAGTTAACATGACTTGCGTTTGCGTACTCAGCGTCGCTATTGGCGTACGTAGCTCATGGGCGATATTGTCTGAAAACCGTGATAATGATTCAAAGTTACTTTCAAGCTTGACCATCATAGAATTATAAGACTCCGTTAGTGGACGTAATTCTAACGGCATATCGCCAACCACAATTCTTTCATCTAACCTTTGAAGATTAATGCCTTTCATCTTTTGTACGATAGTAGCTAGGGGAGCAAAACCCCAGTGTACACTTAGTACTGCTACTGAAACCAATAATAAGGTAATGGCGATAAGTATCAAGCTCAGCTGGCGATTAAACTGGATAAGATATTGATGATGCACATCGATAGGTAGAGCAATAAATGCCAAAACCTCTTGATGTGTAATGATAATGGCTCGGTAATGCCTATTATTTATCTTGATCATAAACTGCTGATCGCGATAGTCCTGCAATAGTTGTAACAAGCTAAAATCTGCCGGTAGATCATTGATGAAATTACTGGGATCGCTGGACAATAAATTGCCGTTTTTGTCTGATATTAACGTTTTTAAATCATAGTCTAACCAAGAAGAATGTAGATGATTGGCATCAATTAGCGCTTGCGACTTTGACACTGTAAAAGGTTCTATGTGATCGTTAAAATTCACCATGCGTTTACGCAGGTTAAAAGCTGCATGGGTAATAATCTCTGAGTCCATTTGCTCAAAGTGCTCGTTAACAGAGCGCTGAACCCATATATAAATAACAACTTGAGAGATAACAACAAATATTGTCAGTAAAAAAACAGTACGCCATAACAAAGGCCAGCGTCGATTCTTAAATTTATCTCTCATTTTATTTTAGATCATCTTTGTTGGTGTCATCGTCGCCCATGCTACTGTCTGCTCCGACATTCAGTGGCTCTAATCGATAGCCCATACCGCGTACTGTGTGAATAAGCTTGGTGTCAAAACCATCATCGATTTTTATCCGTAGCCGTCTTATAGCGACGTCAATGACATTTGTATCACTGTCAAAATTTATGTCCCATACTTGTGAGGCAATCACAGTGCGTGGCAGTACCTCACCTTGACGTTCTAAGAAAAGTTGTAATAAAGCAAATTCTTTAGCAGTCAATTTTATATTAGTGTTGCCTCTATATACAGTGCGTTTAGCAATATCCATTTTTAGGTCAGCTATATGTATGACAGAGCTTTTATAGTCTGATTGATTGGCACGCCGCAATAGGCTTTTTATTCGGACAATTAGCTCGGCAAAAGCAAAAGGTTTGGTCAGATAATCATCGCCACCAATTTCAATGCCCTTAATCCGATCGCTTAAATCATCTTTAGCGGTTAAAAATAAAACAGGCGTATGCTTTCCAGCAGCACGGTAGCGCTGTATCAGCTCAAAGCCGCTGACGTCAGGCAGCATCACATCCATCACCACCACACTAAAATCTTCAGTCATTAACGCATGATAGCCATCTAAACCTGTCATGTGATGATCCACGATGAAACCGGCCTCAGTTAAGCCTTTCTTGATATATTCTCCAAGGTTTTTCTCATCTTCTACTAACAGTACTTTCATCGTTGCTTACCTTTATATCATTATAGTTGTCAACAGCGTATCACTAACATTGTTAGCTTATCAGCCATATATTTATCAGGAACCCTTGTTATAACAGTGTTCTTTGGATATAGACAGATGCTGGTATTTGGTTTTAATGACAAGAAGATGACAATATTATGCTGTTCCTAACGAACATGTAATATCCGTGTCATCTAGCTGTCAGCCACCATTTAGTATTCTAAATCAACACCGCATAGAGGTTTGTCTCTGATACAGACCATCTCTACGAGTGAAGAACTATCGTATTTAAACAGTTTGTTATTTATCTTTAAAGGACCTTATATGAAAAATTATAGTTCATTAAAAAAAGCAGCTTTACTTTCAGTATCGATGTTAGTGGGCATGTCAGCTGCCAATGCGCATACCACAAACTTAGATGCTTCTGTTCTTGGTAACTGTGATGCGCTCACTAGTTTTGCAAGAAACGCAGATCATAATGATGCACAAATGTCCAAAGAGCAAAAGAAAAGTTATGTCGACGCCAGAGTGGCTTGTCAGGTTCAACATCAAGATCAACATTTGCAGTCTGAAAAGTATTTTTTGAAAAAATATGGTAGAGATCGTGATACAAATGCTGAAGCCATATTAAATGAATATATCGCGCATTAAAATCTAAAGCGGTGAGAATGACAGCATTGTAATCTTAACGTCATCTACCAGTCAGAATGATTAATGTATCATTTAGGCTGGTTTAACAGCTATTGAACTCAATAGCCTTTAATCCAAACAATAGGAATTAATCATGTCACAATTTAAATTACTGTCTAAATCAATCGCAATGACGGCCATCGCTCTTGTCGTATCGACCTCAGCTATGGCGCATGACCCTAAAATGCATGCTGAAAAAGATCAAATGAACTGTGAAAAAATGCAAAAGCATATGGATATGATGGGAAAAATGGATCATAGCAAGATGGACATGAGCGATCCTGCTATGAAAGCAATGATGGCTAACATGGGTAAAATGAAGCAAATGTACCAAAAACACTGTGTTACTAACGACAGTAAATCTTAAAAATTTTAGCTCTGTTAAATAGCAGTCAACACTTAACGGAAATAAATTGTTAGGAAAACATATGAAATTTTTATTGGGTGCGCTCTTTACCGTATTTGTGGCAATCGTTGGCGTATTTGCGGTTGTTACTAGTGGCGTTGTCAATGTGGGAGCTGACCAAGAGCATAGCCCAATGATGTTTAGCTTTTTAGAAACCGCTCGCAATCGTTCCATAGCAAATGCCAGTAAAGATATTGTGGTACCAGACTTAGAGAAGGTCGATATCAGCTCTGGGGGCGCGGACTATAAAGATATGTGTGCAGGTTGTCACTTATCTCCGGGAGTGGACAAAACTGACTTTAGCGAAAGCTTATATCCAAAGCCACCTAACTTCACTAAGGCTGAGATCGTCAAACGTTATCAAACAGCGGACGGTGCAAAGCAAAGCTTTTGGGCAATCAAACACGGAATTATGGCTTCGGGAATGCCTGCATGGGGCGCCTCTCATGATGACGCTAGAATGTGGGCAATGGTTGCTTTTATCAGATCGTTACCTGAATTAGATGAAGCTCAGTACACGATGCTAACCACTAGGATAGATGGCGATATGATGGACATGTCATTTGATGGTGATATGAATATGTCGGATGATGGATCTGGAATGCAGCATTAATACTTTCTAGATATGGAAGCCTCCTAACTCACGGTTGTCGCTATCACCAATGTAGTACTGAACAGTGCTGCATTTAATGTTTTTAGTTAAGTACATAAGAATTCAAATATAGGGTGTAAGTTTTTAGAATAGCGAGCATAACAATAGACGTTTAGGAGTAATTTAATGAGACATTACACACATGTGTTTTCTAATGGACATAACTGGTTATCCGGTCGTGTCCTTTTATTGGTGGTGACATCGTCACTCTCGTTAACGCTAGCCGCTTGCAGCCAATCTAATATCAGTGGCTCTGATTCTCAACCAGTAAAGGTTGAACAGTCTGCTGCTCAGAATGCACAAGTACAGAATGAAAGTTCTGCTCCTGCAAATGCTCCCGTTAACAGCTCGTCATCATTACTCAAAAACGTCTCAGCCACGGTTTATAAAGATGCCAACTGCGGCTGCTGCAAAGAGTGGGTAGGCTATGCAGAAGGTAATGGATTAAACGCAACCACGCACGATGTTGCAGATCTATCCTTATTTAAGGAGCGTTATGGCGTACCACAACACATGCGTTCTTGTCATACCACCGTTACCACCGACGGTTTTGTCTTTGAAGGGCATGTCCCTGCTAAACACATGGCTGAATTCTTAGCAAATCCTCCTGCACAAGCTATTGGACTTGCTGTACCGAGTATGCCGGTTGGTAGCCCCGGTATGGAGTATGAAGATAAATTCATGCCTTATAAGGTAATGCAGCTTAATAAAGACGGCACCACAGAAGTCTATGCTGCTATTGAGTCTCCTCAGCAGCAGCTGTAGTGTTGGCTTAGATGTGAATAGATTCTGTTAAATATCGAAAATATTATAACTATAAGCTTAACCACCATCTCTCAAATTAAATAAGGTTATCATTATGAATAAACAGAACATACTGAACCGCCGACGTTTTTTAACCGGATCCTCTGCTGTCCTTGGTGCCTCCTTGATGCCGACTATTGCTAGTAGCGCATTGGGACAATCGAGTCGCTCAGGCAGTCAGGGCGCTACGATTAATAGTGATCAAAACGTTCATAAAGTACCTGTATTGACAGGGAAAGAGTTTGATTTATACGTCAGTAAACAGTCCGCTATTGTGAACGGCAAAAAGAGCATGGCGACGCTCATCAATGATTCACTACCAGCACCGACGCTAAAAATGCGTGAAGGCGATACGGTGGTGATACGTGTTCATAATCAGATGGATGAATCAACCTCTATCCATTGGCATGGACTACTAGTACCGTTTGAGATGGATGGGGTGCCGGGCATTAGCTTTGATGGCATTCCTGCGAACAGCACCTTTACTTATAAATTCAAATTAAAACAATCAGGCACTTATTGGTATCACTCACACAGTGGGTTCCAAGAACAAACCGGTATGCTGGGTGCCATTGTGATTGAACCTAAAGGGCGTGAGCGTCATCCTATCGACGAAGACCATGTGATCGTGCTTAGTGATTGGACCAGCCGCAACCCGCATAATCTCTTGAAGCTGCTCAAACAGCGCTCAGACTTTGATAACTATCATCTACCAGACTTCAAAAAATTGCTTGCTGATATTGCTAAAACAGATCTGAAAACCGCGTTTGATGAGCGCAAAATGTGGAATCAGATGCGCATGATGCCCACTGATTTTACGGACTTGTCGGGTGAAAAAACCTTTACCTACCTTATCAATGGCAAAACGACCGCAGCTAATTGGGCACAAATCGTCAAAGCAGGACAGCGCGTTAAATTACGCTTTATCAATGCCTCAGCACAAACTATCTTTGATGTGCGCATACCCGGTCTCAAAATGACTGTGGTGGCAACCGATGGCATTGATGTCGCCCCAGTTGCGATTGATGACTTTCGCATTGGCGTGGCTGAAACCTATGATGTCATTGTCACCCCGACCAAAGATGCGCATACCATATTTGCCCAAAACATAGACCGTTCGGGCTATGTCGCAGCAACGCTTGCCACCAAAGAAGGTGCTCGTGCGGCAACGCCTGCTATGGACAAAATTGAATGGCTCACCATGGCAGATATGATGGGTGCTATGGGTGCTAATGGTTATAAAGCTAAGCACGCTAAAACAGAATATGACTTTAAGTCTGATATGCGTGTGGACAGTCCACGTATGAACCTTGACGATCCAGGTATCAACCTGCGCAATATTAATAGAGAGGTATTGAATTATAGTCAGCTACGCTCTGTCGATGAGGCAATATTTGCGGAGCAGCGCAAGCCTACCCGAGAGATCGAGCTACATTTAACCGGTAACATGGAGCGCTATATTTGGGCGTTTGATGGGGTTAAGTTCAGTGAGGCCACGCCGGTCAATATCAAGCCGGGTGAGCGCGTGCGTATTACCTTAGTCAATGACACGATGATGAATCATCCGATGCATTTACATGGGATGTGGAGCGATTTGCGCATGCCTAACGGTGAGTTTCAGGTGCGCAAGCATACTATGATGGTGCAACCAGCTCAAAAAATTAGCTTTGATGTCACAGGAGAAGCTGGTCGATGGGCATGGCATTGTCATCTGCTCTATCATATGGAAGCCGGTATGTTCAGAGAAGTGGCGGTCGTTTAAGCAAATCTTTGGTTGATAGGTGAGAGATGAGATGAAAATACATAAAGTGGGTTTACGGTTCGCTGGGGTATCATCATTGGTATTACTAGCATCATCATTTGCTAGTGCTGCTGACCCTGCCACTGCTAAAAAAGACATGACTATGTCAGATATGGACCATAGTAGTATGGACATGTCGGATATGGATCATAGCAAAATGGATATGTCTGGTATGGACATGTCGGATATGGATCACAGTGGCATGGATATGTCAGGCATGGACCATGGCAGTATGGATATGTCAGGCATGGACCATGGCAGTATGGATATGTCAGGTATGGACCATGGCAGCATGGATATGTCAGGTATGGACCATGGCAGTATGGATATGTCAGGTATGCAAGGTGGTAAAGCTCCAGCTGATGCTCGCAGTCCTGACTATTCAAACGGTGTTCCCTATGGACGCTATGGTCAGCCTATGATGATGGGTGATATGCCATTATGGGGCGTTTCTGTAGACGATTTAGGCTATCAGTTTGATGACGATCAGATTAATTATGAGGTTAGTGCTTGGTATGGCCTAGATGAGCGCCGTCTATCTTTACGTAGTGAAGGTAGTGTTCAGACCAAAGATGAGAAAGACATTGATAGTCTGACCTCATTGTCTTACTGGAAGCCGCTAAGTATTTTTTGGAATGGCGAAGCAGGGGTCGCCTATGATACCAAGAATGATAAGCCTGCCATTATGGCCGGTATTGTCGGCACAATGCCTTACTTTATTGAAACAGATGCTAGAGCATATCTCTACACCGATGGTCAAGTTAGGCTTGATCTTGGTGCAGAATATGAATGGCGTTTGAGTCAGCACTGGGTTGTGATACCGGAAGTTGGTCTGTCAGCTTTTAGTAAAGACGATATTGACAATCATATCACCAAGGGATTCAATGAATTAGAGACTGAAGTTAGACTGACTTATGAAACCTTAGGTCGTCAACTGGCACCTTACGTCGGTGTGAGCTATGAGACGGCTCTTGGCAGTGCGCGTGGCCAGCGGCGTCAAGAAAATGAATCGGTTGATAGCAGTAGTTTGACTGCCGGTGTTAAATTCTGGTTCTAACATTGTCAAAATTATAGGAGATATATTATGAATACTTCTGATCAAAACAGCATGAATCATCAAAGCCATCAACAGGGCATGAATCCTTATGTGAAGTTCACTTTGATGATTCTGACGTCTACGATTGTAATGTTTATCATGATGTATTTTAATACCTATCAGCTGGATCATGTTTATTTTAGTGAGACCCGAGCCTATATGGCATTATATATGGGCGCAGTCATGGCGATTATCATGCTCGCCTTTATGAGCAATATGTATAAAAAGACTAAGATTAATTTACTGGTTTATGGAATAAGTGTAGTAATGTTTGCTGTAGGTATTTGGGGTGTGCGTTCCCAAGCAACGGTTGATCAAGTCGATTGGATGCAAGCCATGATACCTCATCACTCGATTGCCATTTTGACGAGCTCAAGAGCAGATATTGAAGACCCTAGAGTACAACAGCTCGCTGACGATATTATTAAAGCGCAAAAGCGTGAAATCGCTGAGATGCAAGCGCTTATTGAAGAGCTCGAATAGACGGCTATATATAGAGGTATGGCAAGCTAAGAAATTGATTATGAAAAAATGGTGATACCTGGTATCAGCGCTATAGTCTTCGCTGGTACCTTTACCTTAAAAGGACAGATTGCACAGATAATTAATGTGATTTTTTACCTACCCCTTCAACTGCATTAACTGCTCTTTGTTTTACTGTTCTTATTTCAAAACTTCTTATTCCTATATCGAAATGTTCAATATCTGTCGATTGCTATTCTTGAGTGATAGTGCTATAAGAGTTGTACTTATTATCAATATTTATTGTCTTCAAGGAGTGGTTTTATGAAACATATTGCCGATGAAAAATCTATCAAAGGTGGTCAGTACGATAAAGTACCGGAAAATTATAGCGGTACGGTCTATATTTGTCCTATGCATCCAGAAGTAAGAGATGTTGAAAAAAGTGACTGCCCAATATGTGGCATGTTTCTTAAACCTGAAGACGAGGTTGCTGAATCCAACAACCATGAAGATAGTCATGCGCATTGTCATGGAGCGGATGCTAATAATAGTAATGAGGTAAATTCTGTCGAAGACGATAAGTACGACAAGATACCGGAAAATTATAGCGGTACGGTCTATATTTGTCCTATGCATCCAGAAGTAAGAGATGTTGAAAAAAGTGACTGCCCAATATGTGGCATGTTTCTTAAACCTGAAGACGAAGTTGCTAAAGATGATAGTCACGCTAGCTGTCATGGAAAGGATACTGATAGTAGCGGAGTAAAATCTGTTAAAGGCGGTAAATACGATAAAGTACCTGCTGATTACGATGGCACGGTATATACCTGTCCTATGCATCCTGAAGTGAGAGACGTTAGAAATAGCGGTTGTCCGATATGTGGTATGGCGCTTGAGCCCGAAACGCTTACTATCGGTGAAGAGGACACCTCAGAGCTTGACGACATGACTCGTCGTTTTTGGATATGTACCGTGTTGACTGTACCGCTATTAATATATGTTATGAGCGGTATGTTTGGAGTTGACTTTAGTCAGTATGGTATACCTTCACAGGTTTTACAATGGGCTGAGTTGGTGCTTGCGACACCTGTAGTGCTTTGGGGGGCCGCCCCGTTTTTCGTTCGTGGCTGGCAGTCTATAAAAAGCCGCAATCTTAATATGTTTACTTTGATTGCGATAGGCGTAGGCGCTGCTTATGTTTTTAGTATTGTCGCGACCTTTTTTCCCAATATTTTCCCAGACAGTTTTAGAGACGCTAGTGGTCAAGTCGGAGTCTACTATGAAGCAGCAGCTGTCATTGTAACCTTAGTATTGTTGGGTCAAGTATTAGAGCTCAAAGCCAGAAGCCAAACTTCAGGTGCGATTCGAGCATTGCTTGAGCTAGCTCCACCGACTGCAAGACGTGTTGACGAAAACGGAGAAGAGATCGAAGTCTCGCTTGATGAGGTTGTCAGTGGCGATAAGTTACGGGTTAGACCAGGTGAGAAGTTGCCCGTAGACGGTACAGTGATCGATGGTAATAGTAATGTTGATGAATCAATGGTAACGGGTGAACCAATCCCTGTATCAAAAGTAGCAGGAGATACAGTGACTGGTGGTACGGTAAATGGCACCGGAACGCTATTAGTCGAAGCGGTCAATGTTGGAGCAGATTCAGTATTATCTAAAATTGTACAAATGGTTGCTGAAGCCCAGCGTAGCCGCGCACCTATACAGAAATTGGTAGATAAGGTAGCTGGGTGGTTCGTACCGATCGTGCTTATTTGCTCCGTCATTACCTTTATTGTCTGGGCGATATTCGGCCCTGAGCCCGCTATGACCTATGCTTTGGTTAACGCGATTGCGGTACTGATTATTGCTTGTCCTTGTGCCCTTGGTCTAGCGACGCCGATGTCCATTATGGTTGGTACCGGCAAAGGCGCGCAAAACGGCGTCCTCATCAAAAATGCTGAAGCGTTAGAGAGGATGGAAAAAGTCGATACCATTGTCGTCGACAAGACCGGAACACTGACCGCTGGTAAGCCCGAGCTTACCGCAATTGATGCGCAGGTAGGTCAAGATGAAGACGAGTTCCTCGCATTGGTAGCCTCAGTAGAAAGCGCTAGCGAGCATCCTTTAGCAGAAGCTATCGTTAGAGCAGCTCAAGAAAGATCACTCATTATTCCTAAAGCTACTGACTTTAATTCGACTACTGGCGAAGGCGTACAAGCCGTGGTCGATGGTAAGAAAGTCGCTATTGGTAACTCTAAGCTTATGGAAAGCCTAAATAGTTTTGATAATGAGCTGTCCACTAAAGCTGATGTCCGTAGAAAAGACGGTGAAACGGTAATGTTTGTGGCTATAGACGGTAAAGCTGCTGGTATTATTTCAGTTGCTGACCCTATTAAACCAAGCACTAAAGAGGCTATTTCACTGCTTCATGACGCAGGTTTAAAAGTTGTGATGCTAACCGGTGACAACGAAAAAACCGCGCAGGCAGTCGCCAATAAACTAGGTATTGATGAAGTTCATGCGGATGTCTCACCAGAGGATAAAAACCGTATCGTCAAAGAAATGCAAGACAGCGGTAAATTGGTCGCTATGGCGGGTGATGGTATCAACGACGCACCAGCGCTAGCGCAAGCTAATGTTGGTATCGCTATGGGAACCGGTACCGATGTGGCGATGGAGAGTGCGGGCATTACCCTGCTAAAAGGTGATTTAATGGGCATTGCCAAAGCTTATAAGCTTAGCCACGCCACCATGCGCAATATTAGACAGAATCTGTTTTTTGCCTTTATCTACAATGCACTTGGTGTTCCTATTGCCGCAGGTGTGCTCTATCCCATATTTGGGATTCTGCTCAGTCCGATGATAGCAGCGGCAGCGATGAGCTTGTCGTCATTCTCGGTGATTGCTAACGCGCTGCGATTGCGCCGTTTGAAACTATAATTCTGGTACGGTAAAAAGTGTTCTAAAGCACACTGACACATACTGATCTAAACAAGATCACAAAATATAAGGATACCGTTATGGGCAGCTTTTCTATTACACATTGGCTGATTTTATTGGTCGTAGTGGTGGTCGTATTTGGTACTGCCAAGCTTAAAAATGCAGGTAAAGATTTAGGCGGTGCGGTGAAGGGTTTTAAAGAAGCGGTCAAAGATGAAGAACCCGAGAATGCTCGCAAAAATCATGTGCTTAGCCATGAAAATAGTACGCCAGCTGCAAGTAATGATTTAAATACGCGTGTAGGTAATCAGGCTGATGATATGGAAATCAGCCCTATTTCCACTGATGACCAGCCTAAAGTATGAAGCGCGCCGCTTATAAATAGCGGCACTAAGTAGTCTATTAATATATGTGACTGTTATGTTTGATATTGGGTTTTCCGAATTACTCTTGTTTGGCGTCATTGCTTTAATCGTATTGGGCCCAGAAAAACTGCCGCAAGCCGCACGTACCGCTGGGCAATGGTATGCCAAACTGCGCCGTACAGTATCCACCCTACAATCTGAAATAGAAGCTGAGCTTGATCTAGCTGAAACACGTCAACAAATGCAAAATGAACTTGCGAAAATCCGTCAGACCGAGTCGGATATGAAGCGCGAATTAGCAGAAATGCGTGGCAGTATGCAAAAGTTTGAGCAGTCACAGAACCAAAGCCTAGACGCTTCACATCAGTCAATCACCCCTTATGATAAAGACCATCAACAGAATACTACCTCCTCGTTCATTAAACAGGAGGCGGATCAGTGAGCCTATTTAAACGGCAAAAAAGTCGACAAGAAAAAATAACAGATATAGAGTTTGAGGCGCCAACAGATACAACACAGAATAGTGAGTCTGGAGATACGTTAGGTACGCTTGGCGATATGCCTATTACCGGACATTTAATCGAGCTGCGTACGCACTTAATAAGAATATGCGTGGTCGTCTTAATTATATTCTTAGTATTGGTGGGATTTTCACGCGAGCTTTATAATCTTTTATCAGACCCATTAGTGGCGCAGTTACCCATCAATTCGACCATGATTGCCACTGATATAACGTCAAACTTTATGGCACCCATTCGCTTAACGATATTCGTCGCCGCATTTTTAGCAATGCCTTATATCCTGTATCAAATTTGGTCATTTGTAGCTTCCGGCTTATATAAAAAAGAGAAGAAAATTGCCATTCCTGTACTGCTATCTTCGATATTTCTATTTTATGCGGGTGTTGCTTTTTCCTACTTTGTCGTACTCAAAGGGGTATTGAAATTTTTTATTATGTTCGCTCCGCAGAACGTTATACCAATGACCGATATTGACAGTTATCTGAGCTTTGCCCTCAAGCTATTTATGGTGTTTGGACTGACTTTTGAGATTCCAGTGGTTACCTTATTGCTGATAATGGCCGGAATCGTTTCTACTCAAATTTTAGAAGATAAGCGTCGTTATATCATAGTCGGCTGTTTTGGGATCGCCGCGGTAGTGACACCGCCTGATGGTGTATCAATGCTGTTGTTGGCGATTCCTATGTGGCTATTATTTGAGCTGGGTTTACTCTTAGCAAAGATATTAATTAAAAATGAACGAAATAATGATTTAGTCTCAGGGAATGAAACATTAGAAAGTAGCTAGCACTACTTAAACACGCCAAGAACCTTTTTTACTTTTTACTTTTTACTAGAGTATGTCAGCGTGAGTACTCTACTTAGCGACGGACTCTAAATGGAACACCCAACTAATAACAACGAAAAAAATGACGGTCTTGCAAATCGACTTAACCAAGAGTGCTACTGCATTACCCTTGATCGTAAAGCGCTTAATACAAGCCTTCAAGATCAATTGGTAGAAACTAGAAACAATCCAATAGGAGCGAACGAGCTTAATAAGCTTTTTTCAGCAACACCCGTGTTCGTTCCCAAAACAGAGATAGAGGCGATGGAGCGAATCGTCAGGGCTATCGAGTCAGCTGCCGAACTGCCATTGTATCAAGAGCAAGTGCTGTCGTGGGCACCAGAAATAGCTGCTTTCGACCCAGGCCCAATAGGGGCCCTCATGGGTTATGACTTTCACTTGGGTAGCGATGGACCTCAGCTCATCGAGGTCAATACTAATGCCGGTGGCGCATTTCTGAATGTGTTGCTCGCTCGCGCACAAAAACGCTGTTGCAACCCCTCAGAGCAAAGCGCTGCAACCAATCAAATGCTAGATAGGTTCGAGGAAGCAGTGTTTGACATGTTCAAACAGGAATGGCAGCGACAGTCCGCTGTTGCTATGCCCAATCGGATAGCCATTGTGGACAATGACCCCGAGAGTCAGTTCATGTTCTTAGAGTTTGAGTTAGCCTGTCAACTGCTCCAAGCTAGAGGTATTGATACTGTGATACTTGATCCCTCTGAACTCGAGTATATCGACGGTACGTTAACAGCCCATGGCCAGAAAATCGATATGATTTACAATCGGCTTGTCGACTTTGCATTTGAGGACCCTGACCATGTATTGCTTAAGCAGGCTTATTTAGAGGGTGCTGTGGTAGTGACACCCAATCCCCGCGTACATGCTATGTTGGCCAATAAGCAAAACCTGACATTGCTATCAGACTCCCAAATATTGCGCTCTTGGGGTCTGGATGAGGCTGCAGTGGAGTGCCTCGAAAGGTCTGTACCGAGGACTAAGATTGTATCAAGAGACGATGCAGCAGAGTTGTGGCTTACTCGGCGGCAACTGTTTTTTAAGCCAGTTGCTGGTCATGGAAGCAAAGGCGTTTATCGCGGTAGCAAACTGACTCGACGCGTCTTCGAAAACATTCTGGATGAAGATTATATCGCACAGACCTTTGTCCCTGCAGGAGAGAGATCACTCAAAATTGATGACATCGTAACAACAAGAAAGGTAGATATACGTCTTTATACGTATGGCGGAAAACTGTTACTACCTGCTGCGCGTGTGTATCAAGGTCAGGTGACTAACTTCCGTACGCCAGGCGGTGGATTCGCGCCTGTCTTTCAGGTGTGATCGTCTAGGTCTTATTTAGATGGCATTAGGCTGTTATAAGTCCGGTTAACTAATTCAATATTCTTCTTACCTAACAAAAGATGGTTGTATATTTATGATTGTCTATTACTTTCGGCACGCTTTTCAAAACACTTCGAAAACAATTGGAGCTAGAGATAGCAGTAAATGGGGTCAGCACGGAATTCGGAGAAAATAGTACGCTAAGGAATTTTGTTTATTAATAAGTTTATTAAAATCAAAGACTTATTTTTTACCCTTTGCCTTTTTAATAGAGATGAATAATATGTAATTTAATTAAGAGTATTTTCATAAATTTATTAAACAACAAACACATAAAATTCAATAAATGTACCTAGCGTACAATATGAACCGAATTCCGTACTGACCCCTTTTACCGTCAGGCTGCCTGACATAATCTACCAAGTGTTTTTCTCCGTTCTTGACAGCAGAGGTCAGTTGTTCCAATGATGAGTTTTACCTATCACAGTAATTTAAATACTAAACAAATGTACTTACCACCCTATATGGTCCGTTTTCTGTGCTGACCCCAAAGAAAGCTAAATCAAAGGCTTTAAAGTGATTTTCCAGTTTTTAGGAAAGTTACAACTTCGCCTAAATGCTCGCCTTACTCGATGTCTGATAGTGCAATTATTACCTTCAATGCCTTTTGCAGTCTTTGTATTTATAGTTTCGCTTACCATAGCTTTTGAAACCATTTTTCTTTATATTGTCACTTAGACAGGCTGGGCATTTGATGTATAGTGTCATTTGCATTTCACTATTTATCAATTTCTCAGCCTGTTTTTTCCAGCCTAGTTTTTGAACCACCACCCGGATATAAATGTAGCTATGAATAAAACAACTTTTAAAATATCGAAGATGGACTGCCCTTCGGAGGAAAACCTAATCCGAATGAAATTAGAGGGCCACTCGAATATTGAACATCTTGAGTTCGACATTCCTAACCGTCAATTAACTGTGTTTCATCATGACAATATAGAAGGGATAGAGACTGCTATTCATGACCTAAAATTAGGAGACACCTTACTCTCGACCGAAACCATTGACCCCTCTGATCCCAACAATAATTTTAAAGTTGATGCTGACTCTAGTCACAAAAAAGATGCTGAGCAAAGAAAGCTACTATGGATAGTGCTGGTCATTAACTTTGCTTTCTTTATTATTGAAATGAGCACGGGACTGATTTCTCGTTCGATGGGGTTGGTCGCCGACAGCTTAGATATGTTAGCAGATAGCTTCGTGTATGGAATTAGCTTATTTGCGGTCGGTGGAACGGTCATTAAGAAAAAACGGATTGCTAGAGTTGCCGGATATTTTCAAATTACGCTGGCGATTCTTGGTTTTTTAGAAGTACTAAGACGTTTCTTTGGCAATGAGCAGTTACCTGACTTTTCTACCATGATAGTCATATCGATTCTTGCGCTAATTGCAAACTCGATTTGCCTCTATTTACTACAAAAATCGAAAAGCAAAGAAGAAGCCCATATGCAAGCCAGTACGATTTTCACTTCAAACGATGTGATTATCAATTTAGGGGTAATTGTTGCAGGGATTTTGGTTAATTGGTTACACTCTAGTACGCCTGATTTGATGATTGGTAGCATCGTATTTGCTTTAGTTATTCAGGGCGCCTTTAGAATATTGAAGTTGAGTAAGTAGCCAAGCCTAATAACTGAAGCAAATAGCTCAAGTAAGTAGCTTAATTAAACCGCTAAGTGTAAAGTAACTGGGTTTGAAGCAAATAAACATCATAAGGATATGAGACCTCAAGCAATGATTGAACAAACTTTAAATCTAGTCACCACCAAAGACCATCAGCAAGTTGCCGTTTGGCGAATAATAGATGATGAAGTCTTTGATAAGAATCTGGTGGTGGTCAACTAATTTAGGACACTAATAAAATTCAAACCTACATCGGGTCAGCACAGAATTTGGAGAAAATAGCACGCTAAGGAAATTTGTTTGGTCTTTTTATGATTGAAAATACCGGCGTTCGTCTCATTTACTTTAATGTATTAGAAGATGGGCTGATTGTGATGTCTTACTTCTACGCAAAAAATGAACAAGAAAATATATCGCCAAGTGAGCTTCAAAAGCTAAAAAGATAACCGATGAAAACAAATTTTCCTAAAGACTTCGATATTGAAGCAGCTGTTCAAGCGATTATTGATGATGAACCTGATTTAGTCGCAGAGCGAGACAATCTGATTGAAGCATTGAACCAAATCAAAGCAGGTATCTTTGCACGTACGACAGACATATCAGATACGGCTCAAGTCCGTCATAAAGCGGGTTTATCGCAAAGTCAATTTGCCAAAATCCTAGGCATTTCTGTCAATACGTTAAAATCTTGGGAACAAGGACAACGTAAACCCAGCGGTTCAGCTCAAGTTTTACTTAAATTATTGGGTAAAAAGCCTGAGTTAATTGATGAGATTGCTCATTTGGCGTAGTACTTGAAGCCTTTTAGTAACTACCCTTCGTTGATTTTAATTAAAATTTTCTAATAGGGCCTATCTATATATTTATTGGATGCTGATTTGTAGACAAGTTAATTGATAAAAATAGGGGCGATTTGCCCCTGTTTTTTCGCCTAAATAAAATTGTCTAAAAAACCCTGGTTTTTTAGACAATTAAAGGATACTTAAAAATACTCGACAAAAGTCGTTAAATCCCTATTTCTCCGTTTTCTGTGCTGACCCCAGGTTAAAGACAAAGAGCCGATGCTTGTCTAAGATTGAACCCTAAGTAATTCACATCAACACCCTTATTGCGATTTTAGCTGAATTATGCATTAGTTTTCGCTACACTGATACAAATTTTATCTTGAGATCAGACGCATGAATGCTTTTGACATTGCTGCTATTTTCTTGACCTTGACTGCCTTACTTGCTTATATCAATCATCGCTTTATCGGTCTACCGACTACCATCGGTGTGATGGTCATCTCACTGCTGCTGTCACTTATTGCGATTGTTCTCAATGCCTTAGGATTTGATACACTAATTGATTATGAAAAAATGCTGGTCGGGCAGCTTGATTTCACTGAAATACTCATGGATGGGATGCTCTCCATGTTGTTATTTGCTGGTGCATTGCATATCAACTTGCAAGATTTACGACGCTATAAGCTGCCTATAGCCTTGCTTGCTGTGGTAGGTACGGTGGTATCAACCTTTATTGTCGCAGGACTGACGTATGTCGCCTTACAATGGCTAGGATTTAACCTTGGTTTTATCTGGTGTTTATTGTTTGGGGCGCTCATTTCACCAACCGACCCGATTGCTGTTATGGGGATTTTAGCCAATGCTAATGCCCCTAAAAGCCTTAATACCGTAATTTCGGGCGAGTCATTATTTAATGATGGGGTTGGGGTGGTGATTTTTATGTTGCTACTTGGCGTACTGACAAGCGGCGAGATACCAACGGCAGGGCATATTGGGCATTTATTGTTAATTGAAGCAGGCGGCGGTATTTCATTTGGCTTGTTACTAGGTGCCGTGCTGTATTATTTGTTAAAAAGCATTGATTCGTATCAAGAAGAGGTGTTATTAACCTTGGCTGGGGTATTAGGCGGTTATGCGTTGGCCAGTCACTGGCATTTATCAGCACCACTTGCGATGGTTGTCGTGGGTTTAATGGTCGGCAATCAAGGGCGAAGCTATGCCATGAGCGATAATACTCGTCACTATGTGGATTTGTTTTGGGAACTTGTCGATGAAATTTTAAATGCCATTTTGTTTGTATTGATTGGTCTTGAAATCGTGGTTGTGAGTATGAATGGCAATCTACTGCTGGCGGCCCTATTGGCGATTGTCATTGGGTTGCTCGCTCGTTTAATTGTCGTCGGCGGGGTGACGTTTAATTTGCAAAAATACTTGGGGCTACCTAAAGGTGCTTGGAAAGTGCTAACCTGGGGCGGACTGCGAGGTGGTATTTCAGTGGCTTTGGTATTGCAACTACCTGCTGGTGCCGAGCGGGACTTACTGCTAACGCTGACTTATGCCATTGTGGTATTTTCAATTTTAATTCAGGGCTTAAGTATTGGAAGAGTGGCAAAAAGTGTCACAGCCAGTCAGCTAAAGGTGCTTTAAAGGTATCGATATGTTTGAATTAATCCTATCTTTTATTGATTATTTGCCTGCCTATGTCAGTATGGTGAGCCAAGCGGATATGCTGGGCGACAAGGTGAATGAATACCAAACCATTATGACCTCAGCGAATCATCTATTGCAGCAGATGATAAGCCGCATTCCATATTTGATAGTCGCTTCACTTGTGTTTGTAATATTTTGGGTGTTGTCGATTTTTTTTAAAAAAGCGGTCACTAGAATACTAGGGAGTCGTAAACACCATCAAAATTTAGTTACAGTCTTTAGGCGGGTGGGTAGTGCACTTATTTTATTTTTAGGCTTTATGGTCGCCATGATTATCGCTGTACCAAGCTTCACACCGGGTAAACTCATTGGTGCATTAGGGATAGGGTCGGTTGCGATTGGTTTTGCTTTTAAAGACATCTTCCAAAATCTATTATCAGGCATATTGTTATTATTATCAGAGCCATTTCGTATTGGCGACCAAATTATTTCGGGCAATTTTGAAGGCACGGTCGAAGATATTCAAATACGTGCAACCACAATCCGCACCTATGACGGCAGAAAAGTCGTAATTCCTAATTCTCAACTTTATACCAGTACCATGACCGTCAATACTGCCTATTCACAACGCCGTCTAGAATTCGATGTAGGCATCGGGTATGAAAACAACATCATTGATGCTCAACGAGTGATTTTAAGTGTGTTAAAGGCAGCGCCAACGGTCTCGAAACTGGCAGAACCGTCTGTAATTGCTACAGCATTAGCAGATAGCAGCGTGGTTTTAAGGGTGCGTTGGTTTATCGATGATGGTACACAGACTAATCGAGTAGCTTCTATCAATGAAGTTATTATTTTGGTTAAGGAGGCATTGGAAGAAGCGAATATATCCATTCCTTTTCCGGTTACTACATTGGATACCAACCATCCATTATTGGTAAAAATAGAAAATAGTTCAGATATAAAAAACTAACCTTGTCCTTTAATCAAGTAAAATTATTATGATGGATTTAAGCACATTAACGTTTACCAAAATAAAAGATCATTATAACCCGTTCAATCTATCTTCTAGCTTGCGTAAGACCTCAATCGCTCGCCGCACGACACCGGTAGAAGTAACTGATAACCTTGCACTGACACAAGAAGATATCGAAAACTTGACCGAGCAAGGCTTTGATGAAGACACCATTGAAGCTGTTGCCCAAGCAGTGAATGAGCAGCTTAGCAGCAATGCCAATGAAAATGAGGACGAAACTGATAAAAATTCGACCACAGAAACTGACTCGACTACCAATAAGCAAATCCATGCTGTCGATTCCTCAAACGCTGCAATAACTAATATCACCCCTGAATCTGTCGATAAAAATATCCATCAAGCCACCCAAAAACAATTAGAAGCACAACAAGAAACCCAATACGAAGCGTTTAAACAATATCTCGCTAAAAAGAATAGCGAGCAAACCATTGATTACCGGCAGGTGCGCATCGACATTGAATCAGGTGCTTTGCCGACTCGTAGTTTTTATTTGCTCAATGGATTAGCAGCGATTATTGCTGGATTTGGCTTATTAGCAAATTCCCCAGCGGTTGTGATTGGTGCAATGCTGGTTGCGATGCTAATTGGTCCTATCAGCGGTATTGCGCTAGCCATTATCGATGCGCGTTTTGCCTTACTCAAAAAATCCTTACTGACGTTATTTTCAGGCGGTGTGCTGATATATGCGATTGGTATGATATTGGGTTGGCTTTACCCAGAACAGTCACAAAGCCAAGAAATCATCGCCCGTACCGCCCCCAATACTATGGATGTGATGGTAGCACTCGCAGGCGGAACTGCCGGCGCGTATGCCATGATTTCTCGCAATTTATCTGTTGCCGTAGTAGGAGTAGCAGTGGCAACCGCTTTGGTGCCACCGCTGACGGCCAGTGGCATATTGCTAGCGAATGGCAAGTACAATTTAGCATTAGGGGCATTGATTCTCACGTTAACCAACATTTTAGCGATTCAATTTACCAATGCCCTTGTACTGTGGGTAGCAGGGCTTCGAAGGCTTGATACCGATGCGGCAGAAGATGAAAAAGTTAAGGATTCTAAATGGCAGCAAAGCTTGCTATTTATACGTCGCAATGCCGTATCCTTAGTACTGTTAATCGGGATTAGTATTTATTTAACCCTGAATTTTCAGCAAAAACTTAAACAACAAAGTTATGAAGCAGCCGTCAATAAAATTGTTAAACAATCCATTGCAAATCAGCCAAATTATGTAGTTAGCATTAGCTATGATGTGGCAGATAAAACCCCTAAAAAATCGCCTACTGATACGTCTAAACCTTACCTTATTCGCGTATTATTACAAGGTTTAACGCCACCGAAATATAGCGATATCCATTTAATGGAACAAAAGGTCATTGCTTTGACTAAGAAGCGTTTTCCAAGTCGCCCACCTGCCAAACTTCAAGTCCGTTTTGTGCCTGAACAAGTGATTGAAACAACGCCAATCACTAAAGATGATGTTAAACTTGATGAGGCATCACTTAGTCAGATTAAAGAGAGTAAAAAGTAAGACTCATTATGTTATTTATTGCCAAAAGGGTAAGCAATAGTGTTTATAGTGTGAATCATCAATAATATCTCTTGTTATTGTTGAAAATGAAAAACGCTGACTAGTCAGCGGTCTTATTGTATTAAGTATTCAATAAAATCATCTAACATTTTTTTCGATGTAAACATATCAATAATATAGATAAATGAAAACGATAGCCAAGCTAATTTATATAATTTCAACATTCCCGTTTTCTACTTTTCCTGTCTCTAAGAAAAGTCATATGGCATTGTATACTGATAGTGACGACCTACCATCAAAATTAATAGGGGTATATTAAATTTTATTGCTGAGAGTTACACTCAAAATTTTTGAGATGTTTAATTTAAAAACTCGACATAGACAGGGTTATATGATTTCTATTCTAACGTCTATAATCTCTTCATGAGTATATTCAGTTAGGACTACTTTGAAGTACTTCATTTCGATAGGTTTTACGAAACTCTCATCAAATAGAACCAAATTTTTTCCTTTGCCAAAAGAGCTATTAAATAGGATTCCATCATACTGGCAAATGGTTTTAAAGTACTCACATAAAAATTGAGTAGGAATATAATCGAGATGAGCTTTATTGGGTTGAATTGGTTTTGAAAGCTCTAATGCAAATATTTCAAGCAAATCGATATACTTCAATGCATTTGCCAAATTTTCAGGCTCAACTTTAAATATAGAAGCTTTTTCTCTAGGGTTTGTTAAGTCTATTACGTTTTTAAGATTTATTGTTTTGAAACGAGCAATATTTATAAAACCATTATTGCTTGGGCGAACCTCAGCGATGCAAGTTTCAATATTTTCAGCTAAATATAAGTAAGAGATACCAACTGGGTTAGCTCTTCCTGCTGAAGCAAATGCATGCGGTGGTGCAAGCATATTTTGAATTTCGAATCTTTCTTCATCATTACTAACTCGAGCTCTAAAAAAATTATAATCGTCAATAATTTTGGAGGAAAGCGACTCCACCAAAATATTAAATGCTGAAGTCTGAGTCATCCCATCATACCAATTGATAGTTTGGGTAGCTAGCATAGACCGTGGGAAAAAACGATTTTTGGATTTTATCTCATCTGAAAAATCAGACCATTCTGCTAATGATTCTTCTTTTTGTGGAACTTTATATTTTTTTATCTTTAAAGTTAAATCCGAGTCTATTATATCTTCAAAAAGACGCTGCTTGTTTACGACATTATCTTTAAAAAATTTGAGTTTTACAGAAAGTATATCAATCAGAGATTCCCCTTCTTCATGTACTTCAAAGGCAACATCAAGTTGCTCCATAAAAGAAAATAAAAATTTAGGGTCAATCAATGCTACTGAGGACGATCCGCAGTAGTCACAAACCCCTTTAGATTCCATTCTATCAAGTATAAACTGTGAAACATGATCATCATTAAAACAATTTGGACAGCAGAACTTTGACATCTAATTCTCATTATTAATTAAATAATCATTAATAGTTTCTGTATGATGTAAAATTGATATTTTTTTCACTTGACCTAACCCGGGGAAATGACTTGATTCATGTAAAGAAAGAAACTGTCTTACTCCTTCTGTTTCAATAAAGCTTACGTAATTATCTTGACTTTGATAGTCATTTACAAAAAGTTCCAATGCTTCAAGAAATTTTTTCCCTGGATTTGATGGAGTCCCATCAGATTTAGAAGAATAATGGCGGATATACAATTCGTTAAATTTTTCTTGATTAATATAGCTCATGTGTATAGTTACAACATATGCTGGTCCTCCAGATTCGCTATATTCCTCTCCAGTAATCGAATAATCTCCAAAACCTACTACATTTGAATAGTCAGAATAGTAAGTATGTAATTCAGAAAAAACAGATTCTTTGGGATAATCTGCATTTTTCTTTTGCCTTTTGAAGAAATCTCCATATAAAATGACATTGTTCAACTGTTTAAGTCGCCCAGGTGAGATGTCAGAATTTATAAAAGTCAGCAAAGCATTTTGAGAACCTGTTCACGATTAAAAAATATGCTAGGATAAGCTACATAATCAATTAATA
>NZ_DAMBBC010000022.1:0-32354 GCF_032057165.1 Moraxella sp. CTOTU48717
TATGATAAGATGGGGTAATTATCTTTTATCGTGAGAATTTTACCATGAGTTTAATCGGTTATGCCCGAGTGTCAACGTCTGAAGGAAAACAGTTGCTTGACCGTCAGATTGATGCCTTAAAAGAAATTGGCTGTGAGCGAATGTTTGAAGACAAAGCATCAGGCAGTAATTCCCAGCGCAAAGGGTTGGATGATTGTCTCAACTATCTGCGAAAAGGCGATGTGCTTGTTGTTTTAGATTTGGATAGACTAGGGCGGTTAGCCAGCGACCTAATCAAACTCATTGATGAACTGGCTGAAAAAGACATTGGCTTTAAAGCGATTAATTCACCGATGGATACCACAACCCCTGCAGGTCGAGCCTTTTTGCAGATTCAAGCCGCTTTTGCTGAGATGGAGCGTAATATTATCCGCCAGCGGGTAAAAGAGGGGATTGCTGCTGCTCGTGCTCGTGGTCGAAAAGGTGGTCGACCTAGAATCATGACGGCTGAGAAACTTCGCTATGCCCAGCATCTAATGCAAGACCAAACCAAAAGCATTCCAGCAATTTGTAAGGAGCTGGGTGATATTCCGAGTAGTACCCTATATCATTATGTGACAGCGAAAGGGGAGTTGAAAAAGGCGGGACTAGATTTAATAGGCAAATCTGAATAGTTTTACGTAAGCCCCAGACCATCTCCTCTACTGCACACTTAGATGAAGCGAGATAATGTCCATGATTTTCAGTAATGGACATTAAAATGGCAACCAACAAACCCAAGCGCAAAACCTACAGTGACGAATTCAAAGAATTTCTAGTTCAAGAAGCCCCAAGCTTAGGGCGGTCTATTGCCAGTATCGCCAGAGACAACGGCATCAACCAGAATCTCTTACACAACTGGAAACGTGAACACAAAGGAAAACAATCCCGCATGAATACATTATTTTTCTATGACCTAAAATAGTGCATTAATTTCTATATCAGTGTAATAATTAGTAATTGCACCTTTATAGAAAAAGTATTTCCAATTACGGCTTCATTTGCAGACTTTGTTATTGAAAATTTTACATTTAAAATCTCCTTGGAAAATATAGTTAATCAGAACAATAATTTTAACTTTATTTGTAATACCACCTTAATATATTGTAATTATTGAATATTTTAATTTTTTATCCTCGCTATTATATGAATTTCTTATTAAATTTGGCATGAAATTTGAATATCCTAAATTAATTAGATTGTTGAACAATTTTAGAATTTATGGTGGTTCCAGCTAAACCAACCATCTAAATTTGTTATTTTAAATTCTCTGAACTGAATATACCTAGAAGTTTCTAGAACTCTACTGACGTTCAGTTAAAACGAAAAACGTGCACTTCTAAGGAAGAATTAATAGTTAAAATTACCACAATCGAAGAAAAAGATGATGATGCTATATGATTTCTGCCAACGATAAAAATTTAAAAAATAATACAGCATTATGCCGAGCTCAGATTGTAGCTCAAGAAATTCAAGAAGATATTATTAAAGGTGTTTTATTGCCTCATACTGCCTTAATAGAGGTTGAAATGGTCAGTAAATATAATGCATCCAGAAATACTATAAGAGAGGCGATGCACCTTTTAGAAGCAGATGGATTAACAAACTACATTAGGAATAAAGGAGTATTCGTAAGGCAGGTAAATGAAAAAGATATAAAAGAGATATTTCAAGCTCGTAGAATAATCGAGAGTCAAGCTATAGTTTTATTTAAAGAGGGACACAATGAAATTATATTTTATATGTCTAAGGACTTAGAAATTGCTCGATTAGCCATAGAAAATCAAGACTGGCAAACCGTAGGGACTATGAGTTTACGTTTTCATCAACACCTAGTTAGTGTAATAGGAAATTCTTTAATTAATGGCTTCTTCATAAAAATTTTAGCACAGCTTCGACTTGTATTCGCTATTGCTCCAAATGAAGAAAAATTTCAGACTCCATGGGTTGAAGAGGATAGAAGAATCTTATCTCTTTTGAAACAAAGTAGGTATGAAGAAGCCTACAAAGTTCTGGATTTATATTTGGATATATCTGAAAAGAATATTCTCAGGATGTATAACTCATTCATTTCAACGATTTGATTTTTTTTGTAGCTTAACTAGGAGACTTAGTATGTATAAAGACTACCCATCAGCCTATCAATCTTCCAAAGGCTCAGTGCTTGATGTGGACAAAGAGTTTTATGACTCTATTCGTGAATCGAAAGAAAAGCGTAAGTTGATAGAATCATTTGAAATACCAATTAGGACAGGGCGGGCATGGAAAGTTAAAGCGGGACAAGTGTTCCGAGTAACTGCTCCAAAAGGGCCTCAAGTTGGCGATTTTAATATATGGAACGCTAACGACCCAAGAGAGAGACTATGGGCATCACGTACTCGTCAATTACAAGGCTCTCACGTTAGTATCTACGATCGGTTATGGTCCACTTTACCATTTATGCGCCCGATTGTAACAATCACAGATGACAGCTTAAAAGATTATGGCGTTGATAAGCATGGCGGGCGTATACATGATCTATTAGGTACAAGATGTGATCCCTATATCAATCGTCTTTTAACAGGAGAGGATTTTGATCATCACTGTCACTCTAACCTTACTAGAGCAGTTTTACCCTATGGGCTGACTGAGTTTGATGTGCATGACGTATTAAATATATTTCAAGTTACTGGCTTAAATCATGATAGCAAATATTTTATGAAAGCTAGCCCTGCAAAAGCAGGTGATTATTTGGAATTTTTTGCTGAGATTGATGTCTTATGTGCTTTATCTACCTGTCCTGGAGGTGATTTATCACTACCTATGTGGGGACCAGATGCACAAGATCCTATTTCAGTTTGTCGACCTTTAGGTGTAGAAATCTATGAACTGGAACCTGAATTACTCAAAAACTGGAAACAACCAGAGCGTTCTCCTTATAAAGGAAATCATGGATTAGCACTAAAAAATTAATTAACGATTGTATTAACTTAAATTGTTTTAAGGACAATAGATGTTTGTATTCAATATTATAAAAATTAATGCTGTCATGGATAATTTTTAAAGTAAAAATATTCTAATTGTCCCTAAAACCTACAATTAAAACCAATTCAACTTTGAAAAGGAGATTATTAGTGAGCAAAAAACTATACTTTATGAACTTTGTCTTGTGCTTAAGCACAGTTGTGAGTCTAAATGCCTGCTCTAATTCTACCACTACCTCGGAGCCAAGTAATTCTGCATCCACAGCAGCGAGTAGTAATAGTAATGTCATCAAAGTAGGTTCTGATCTTACTTATCCGCCATTTGCCTATATGTCAGACAATAAGCCAAATGGGTTTGATGTAGAATTTATGAACCTTTTAGGGAAAGCAAGTAATCAAAAAATTGAATTTGTGGATACTCGATTTGCTAACCTAATTCCTGGATTGAATAGTAAGAAATTTGAGACAATCGCTTCTGCTCTATATATTACACCTGAACGCGAACAACAAGTTAACTTTATTCCTTATGCTCAGGTAGGTGGCGTACTTATTACACGTAAAGGTGACGAAAGCACGGCGCAAAAACCAGAAGATTTATGTGGTAAAACAGTAGCATCTATTAAAGGAGCATCTTGGATACCTAAATTAAATGATGTATCTAGCAAATACTGCTCAGGTAGTAATAAGGCAGCTATTAAAATTAATGAATTTGAAACCTCACCAGAAGCCTTACAGTCTCTATTAGCAAAATCTACTGATATTCAGTTTGAGGACTCTGCTGTCGCTAAAAGTTTAGTTGAAAAATCACAAGATCGAGTGGTTGTTTCGTCAAAAGATATTTTATATCCTCAAAAAATCGGACTAGCTATTGCTAAAAGCGATCAAAAAACACAGCAAATTTTAGAAAAAGCTTTTGAGGAGATTAAGTCTAATGGTGAATACAGTCAATTGCTAAGCAAATATGCATTGAAACAACCATGATTTCTTAACCCTTTGTAGTTTTTTTGATATTTGAGAGTTGTATATGCAATTATTTTATATTCAACTCCAATAATTTTTACATGGTTTATGTCAACCATCCTCCTAATTCGAAGATTTATCTATCTGATTATCAGATTTTATATTCGTGTGAAAAGTTATAGGGGATTAAATAATGCATCTTGACTGGGCATATACATTTGGATTATTAAAAAATAAAGACTTTTGGCAAGCCACTTTAACAGTTATTGAACTAAGTGTATTAGTATGGATTTTAGGTATTGTTTTAGGATTTCTACTTGCTCTAGGAAAGAAATCTAAAATTAAAGCCATTTCAATTTTATGTGGTGGATATATATGGTTCTTTCGTAGCCTGCCTCTGCTAGTGCTCTTGGTTTTTATTTATAATATGCCACAAGTATTTCCGCAAACCAGTGTTATATTAGCTTCTTCTTTCTTATCTGGTCTCATTGCCTTAACCTTAAGTGAAGCTGCCTATATTGCAGAAATTCATCGTGGCGGTCTTAATTCTGTTCACAAAGGTCAAATTGAAGCAGGTAAAGCTTTAGGGATGAAACCTGCTGGAATTCAACGTTTAATTGTCGTGCCACAAGCACTTAGAATTGCATTACCTACATTAAGTAATGAATTTGTTACGATTGTTAAATTAACTTCGTTAGTATCAGTGATATCACTTACAGAGATTCTATTAGTCGGACAACGTCTCTATACCCAGAACTTCTTAGTACTAGAGACGATGTTAGCCGTAGCATTCTTTTACGTTCTTATCGTGACAGTGTTTGGTTGGCTGATCGCCAAATTTGAAAAATTTATTGATATTACCCAAAAGAATCCTCCTTTATTAAGGGAATATGAATTACCTATACCAACTATTAATAAATCTTTATCCAGCTATGATAATTTAAACAATGAAAGAATCGGTAATTATGCTTTAGAAGCGATTGATATTCATAAATCATATGGTAATCATGAAGTACTAAAGGGTATTGACTTGAATGTTAAGTGGGGTGAAGTAATCTCTATTATTGGGCCATCGGGCTCTGGTAAAACCACGTTCATCCGTACATTAAATGGTTTAGAAAGCTTGAATAAAGGAACCGTCAATGTAATGGGAAAACCATTTTTGAAAGATCAAGTTTTGACAGAAAATTCACCTGCCTATAAAGATCAAATTATTCATGTTGGCATGGTATTTCAAAGCTTCAACTTGTTTCCACATAAGACAATTCTCGAAAATGTGATGCTAGCCCCCCAATACCACGGTATGAATGATAGAGGTATTAACCAAATGACAGCTATCGCCATGCTAGATAAAGTTGGTATGAAGCTACATGCAAATAAATATCCTCACCAGTTATCAGGCGGTCAGCAACAACGTGTTGCTATTGCAAGAGCTTTGGCTATGCAACCTTCGATTGTTTTGTTTGATGAGCCTACCTCGGCATTAGATCCAGAGTTAGTCAATGAGGTTCTAAAAGTTATGGAACAATTGGCAAAAGAAGGTTTGACTATGATTATAGTCACCCATGAAATGAACTTTGCTTTCAAAATCTCAGATCGTGTGATTTTCATGGAGGGTGGTCATATTGTAGAACAGGGTTCGCCTTCTGAACTTGAAAATAGCCAAAATGAACGATTTAATCAGTTTATTAAAAAACATTGATGGAGCCGTACTCTCGACTAATTTTTATAAATCACCGATATTACTAGCTTTAAATTTATCATAAAATTAGCTTTTGAATTTTGAGTTTACTAGAATGAATAGCTTATTAAGCGTTGAGAGTGGTGGAATCTAATAAAATTTATGGGCTGTTAATAAATACATGTGTAGTTAATTGAGCTATAAAGGTTGAAGAGATGGAATGGACAAACACACCGCCTAATCTTATTCGTCAAGCAATTCGTGAACAAAAACTTATTGCACCAACGAGCGGTATGGCAAAAGGGTATATTCAGGCTAATGTAGTTATATTACCTCAAACATATGCTTATGACTTTTTACTATTCTGCCAAAGAAATCCAAAGACTTGCCCACTTTTAGATGTTTCAGATGTAGGCAAACCTAGTTTCCCAAAATACGCTCCACAGGGTGATATTAGAAATGAAGTAGGTCTGTATTTTGTTTACAAACGAGGAAAATTGGTTGAAAAACCTTATGATATCAGTGATTTATATGATGAAAAAATGGTGTCTTTTTTAATTGGTTGTAGCTTCACCTTTGAGCATGCGATGCTTGAAGCAGGTTTACCCGTTAGACATATTGAGGAAAACCATAATGTACCTATGTATATCACTAATATACCAACATTACCCGCAGGTATTTTTCATGGGGCAACCACTGTCAGCATGCGTCCTATGACGATGGCACAAGCTATCAAAGCCACTGAAATAACCTCAAATTTTAAAGCTACCCATGGTGCACCTATCCATATCGGTAATCCAGAATATATTGGTATTAAAGATATCTCAAGTCCAGATTTTGGCGAAGCTTCCACTATACAAGCGGGAGAAATTCCTGTATTTTGGGGTTGTGGTGTAACACCGCAATCCGTGTGCCTAAGTGCTAAACCAGAATTAATGATTACCCACGCCCCTGGCTTTATGTTCATTACTGATATTAAAGATAGCGAAATTTTATATTGATAAAATTGCTAAAGGTAAAATACATAGAATTTACAGTAAAAAGGAAAATTCTTTACCTAATTTTTTAAGGATAAACATGAGCACCCCATCTGATAAAGAATCAACAACCCATCGCCCATCAATAACAACCGTGCAAAAATCTGCTATTTTGGGTGCTGCCTTTTTAATGGCAACATCTGCGGTGGGTCCAGGATTTTTGACCCAAACCGCCACTTTTACCGAAAAGCTTGGGGCAAGTTTCGGTTTTGTTATTTTAGTCTCAATTTTGATGGATATCGGGGTACAGCTAAATGTTTGGCGAGTGGTGACTGTTTCTAAGTTGAAGGCTCAAGAAATCGCTAACTTGGTATTTCCTGGCATGGGATATGTATTAGCCTTTTTAATTATTATGGGTGGCTTGGCATTTAATATCGGCAATATTGGTGGGGCAGGATTGGGTTTTCAAGGTATGTTTGGCATGTCGCCTGTGTTGGGGGCTATGATTAGCGGTATCATTGCGATTGGTCTGTTTTTGTTTAAAGAAGCAGGAAAAGCCATCGATAAATTCGCCCAATTGATGGGGTTTGTGCTTATTATCTTAATTTTTTATGTGGTGTTTAAAACCAATCCACCATTTGGCGAAGCGATTGTGAGAACAGTTGCCCCAAGTAAGCTAGATGCTATGGCAATTGTGACTTTGGTCGGTGGCACGGTTGGTGGTTATATCACTTTTTCGGGTGCCCACCGCTTGCTAGAAGCAGGCATTACAGGGGAAGAGAATCTGCCTTCAGTTAACCGTAGCTCAGTTTCAGGGATTTTGATTGCTTCGTTTATTCGTATCTTTTTATTCTTAGGTGTACTTGGTGTCGTAAGCCAAGGCATCCCATTAATTAAGGATAATCCTGCATTAACACCGTTTCAATATGGTATAGGTGACTTAGGTAAGGTAATTTTTGGTATGGTAATTTGGGCAGCGTCGATTACTTCGGTGATTGGATGTGCATACACTTCGGTAACGTTTTTGACCAATTTTAGTGATTTTATTGAACGCAATAAACGCTTTTTTGTGATTGGTTTCATCACTATCTCGACACTTATCTTTATGACCATTGGTAAACCTGCTCAAGTTCTGGTATTGGTAGGTACGCTCAATGGCTTGGTATTGCCGATTGCGTTGGTGATTATTTTGCTTGCTGCCTACCGCAAAAATATCATTGGAAACTATCGTCACCCTGTGTGGATGGCAATCTTTGGATGGATTGTAGCAATTGCCATGTCGATATTGAGCGTCATTACCATCAGTAAATATTTGGCAGGATAAGTCTAGGATAAACGTATATGAATATTGATATCAACCAATTGGCTAAGCTGATTAAAATCGCTGAACAAGCCAACATTGACGAAATTGAGATACGAGAAGGGCAAACCAATATTCGTATTACTTGTCGTCATGCGTCTTATCAGACACCCTATCAACCAGATAGAGTATTACAGGAGGTTGCTACGCCTATGTTTTCAGTAGCACCGCAACCCTTTACGTTAAATAGCAATGAAAGTATTTTGGCTAACGGTGCAAACAAATCGGAAGCCATCGCTTACCCAAGCGAGAGTAACACTCAGACTATCGTATCGCCAATGGTTGGTACGTTTTATCGCAAATCCAGTACAGAAAGTCCAGCCTTTGTGGAAGTTGGGCAAAGCGTAGCAATCGGTGATACCTTGTGTATTGTGGAAGCGATGAAAATCATGCACGAAGTAAAAGCTGAGCAAACAGGTACGATTCAAGCGATTTTGGTGAATGATGGTGATATTGTGGAATATGCCCAGCCATTATTTAGCATTGTTTGATTCGTTTAACCTATAAATTTTTGTCGTAAGGACTACTTTCTTCATGACCGTAACCACAAGTTTTCATCAATTTTCCCAGCTAAATACGCCAAAACTTTTTGACAAAATTTTGATTGCCAATCGTGGGGAAATTGCCCTACGTATCATCCGAGCGTGTAAACAACTGGGCATTACATCCGTTTTGGTGCATTCAGAAGCTGATAGAGATGCGTTGCCTAACCGTCTTGCAGATGAAACTGTGTGTATTGGTCCTGCCAATGCCACTCAAAGTTATCTTAATCAACAAGCAATTCTGGCAGCCGCCGACTTAACCCATGCTGATGCCATTCATCCAGGCTACGGTTTTTTGGCAGAAAATGCCGATTTTGCCGAGCGTATCGAGCAAGCAGGACTGACGTTTATTGGCCCTAGTGCCGACAATATCCGCCAAATGGGCGATAAAGTTGCTGCTAAACAAGCTATGCTAGCCGCAGGTATACCCTGTGTACCAGGCTCAGATGGATCGTTGCCAGACGATGATAACCAAATTTTGGCAATTGCAGAACAAGTCGGTTATCCTGTGATTATTAAAGCAGCAGGCGGTGGTGGTGGTCGTGGTATGCGAGTGGTAACCCGACGAGAGGATTTGATTAGCTCGGTTGCTATGACCAAAAAAGAAGCGGATGCTGCTTTTGGCAATCCTGTGGTATATATGGAGCGGTACTTACAACAGCCCCGTCATATTGAGATTCAAGTGATTGCTGACCACTACGGTCATGCGGTACATTTGGGTGAGCGAGATTGTTCTAGCCAACGCCGTCACCAAAAAGTGGTGGAAGAATCTCCTGCACCGCACATCACTGAGACCGAACGCCAAAAAATCGGACAAGCTTGTGTCAATGCATGTCAGTACATGGGCTATCGGGGTGTGGGTACGTTTGAATTTTTGTATGAAAACGGCGAGTTTTTCTTTATTGAGATGAATACCCGTATTCAAGTGGAACACCCTGTCACCGAATTAGTCACAGGCATAGATTTAATCAGCGAGCAAATCAAAGTGGCCGCTGGTTTTGAGCTTGGCTTTAGCCAAGCAGATATTGTGCTACAAGGTCATGCGTTTGAATGCCGTATCAATGCTGAGCATCCTTTTACCTTTATGCCTAGTGCTGGCAAAGTCAACTATTGCCATCTCCCAGGGGGCAATGGGGTGCGTGTGGATAGTCATATCGAATCAGGTTATCTGATTCCAACCCATTATGATAGCTTGATAGCCAAAGTGTGTGTCCATGCGAAGACTCGGGGCTTGGCACTGCAAAAAATGCAGTCTGCTCTGCATGAACTGACGGTGACTGGCATTATGACCAATAAAGCATTACATCAACGCTTTTTGGCGGATACAGGGTTTCAAGCGGGTGGGACGAGTATTCATTATTTAAGCCAATGGCTTGAGAATAATCAAAACACGCTACAAGTTACCGCCGACCGACTACAAGCACCAAATTCTTAAATGAGTAACGAATTTCAATAAACCAATGGTTAAATAATATAAGGTTATGACCCAACAACAATCAATGACAACCCAATCCACCGCAACCCATACATGGCAAATCTGCAACGAGCGATGTTTGACTTTGTTTTTGCCCAAACCTGTTACCCTTGAGCAACAGCAATTATGTTGGGGATTGGCAGAAAAAATTCCCCAACTCGATGATATCAAAGCGTGGATAAAAGAAACGGTAGTCGGTATGAACACGCTAAGTGTCTATACCCAAGACTTGACTGCCCGTCAGCTACTTCAATTGCAATATTTTCTACAAACAATTAGTCATGACAGCCAATTTATCAAAAAAATCGACGGTCGGCATATCGAAATTCCTGTGCGATATGGTGGTGAGTATGGCCCTGATTTATTGGATTTAGCCCAACAAAAAAACATGACCGTGCGTGAATTGGTCGAACGTCATACTGCACCGATTTATACCGTGTATTTTATGGGTTTTCAACCTGGGTTTCCGTATTTAGGCGGATTATCGCCCGAACTGTATTCGCCTCGTCATGCGGTCCCACGTCTACAAGTTCCTGCAGGCTCAGTCGGCATTGGTGGTGAACAAACAGGTATTTACCCATTTGCATCACCAGGGGGTTGGCAGTTGCTTGGGCGTACCGAATTGCCTCTATTTAATTTAAAAAATGAGCAACCGACCTTGCTCCAAGCAGGCGATACCTTAAGCTTTGTCGCCATTGACGTGATTGAGGAGCGTTTATGAAAATCACCGCAATGACAGCGATGGCAAGCTTGCAAGATATGGGGCGTTTTGGTCACAGACGATTTGGCATTGGCACAAGTGGTGCGATGGATAGTTGGGCAATCAAGGCAGGCAATGCTTTATTGAACAATCCAGATAATACGGTGGCAATCGAGGTGACATTGGGCGGTATGACACTTGCATTTGATGATAGCGATGTGGATGCGACTACAGGGGAGATTAGTGTCTGCTTAACTGGGGCGTTGTACGAAGCCTATGTGACTGATACAGCCAAGCAAACACGAGAGCGAGTACCCAATGGTTGGCGAATTGCCATCAAGGCAGGGCAAACATTGGAACTGGTAAGAGCGATTCAAGGCATGCACGGCTATATTTGTATCCAAGGTGGTCTTGCCGTTGAACAGGTGCTAGGCTCAGCAAGCACCAATGCCAAAGCAGAATTTGGGGGCTATCATGGTCGCTTGTTAAAAGTGGGTGACGTGTTAAGCGTCACAAACACGCAACGTCCCAAGCTATCTCAAATTGGCATGGCTCAATTTGAAGATGATTATCATGATTTATATAAAAACGCAAAACCAATAATTCGTATTGTCAAAAATAGTGAAACGGACTATTTTACCCGTGATTCGCTGTTACAACTCACTAAGCAACCCTATAAATTACTAAGCAGTAGCAATCGCATGGGCTATCGCTTAGAAGGGGATCAAACTTTGGCGTTGACCGAACCGCTACAAATGAATTCTCATGGGGTGGATATCGGTATGATACAAGTGCCACCGCAAGGTCATCCGATTGTCTTGATGGCAGATGCCCAAACCACAGGTGGTTATCCTAAAATTGCCAGTATTATTCAAGCCGATATTGGCAAATTTGCCCAGTTACGCTTTGGACAGTCTTGTCAGTTTCAGTGGGTAACACTTGATGAAGTTATAAGTGGCAAAAAAGCACGAGAACGCCATATTCAGCGTGTCAAAAATTTTGCAGAGGGGAAATAACAATGACAACAGCGACTTTAACGATTGATTTAAATGCCGATGTCTCCGAAGGTTGCGGTCAAGATGACAAACTGCTCACCATCGTCAGTTCTGCCAATATTTGCTGTGGATTGCACGCAGGTTCACCCAGCGAAATGCTCAAAACTTTAAAACTTGCCAAACAGCAAGGCTTACGAGTTGGAGCCCACCCAAGTTTTGATGATAGAGCAAACTTTGGACGCACTAATCATGAATTACCTGATGATGAGATTAAAGCGGTGTTGCTTTATCAGTTGGGGGCAATTCAATCGCTGTGTGATTGGGTGGGTGTGTCCCTTGATTATGTTAAACCGCATGGGGCATTATATAACCAAGCCGCCAAAGATGCCCATTTAGCCAATGTTATTGTAGAAACCATCAAAGGCTTTAATCCAAAGTTAGCTATCATGGGTTTATCGGGTAGTGAGCTGATTAAGGCAACACAGCAACATGGCATCGTTGCCGAATCAGAAGTATTTGCCGACCGCCGTTATGAAGAAAATGGGGCATTGGTTGCTCGGAGTCAGCCTAATGCGGTGATTGACAACGATGATGAAGCCCTTGCTCAAGTGTTACAAATGATAAAAGATAGTAGTGTCACTAGCGTCAACGGCAAAACCATAAAAGTACAAGCTGACAGTATTTGTCTGCATGGCGATAGTGAACATGCTGTACAATTTGCCAAGCGTATCCAAACTGAATTACAACAGCAGGGCATTGCTATTCAGGCGAAATCTAATCTCAAGTAAACATAACTTACGGATACATTATGGACATTCAACATATTCAAGATATGGTCAGTCTGGTCGCTCATAGCCAACTTGCTGAAGTCGAAATCACAGTACAAGGTGATAGCATCCGTATTAAAAACAGCCAGTATGCTACTTTGCACAATAATCAGTTATCGCGTTCAAATGTCAAAGATACCGCCAAACAAGATGTTGATGAGGTTACAAATGATAATACCTATGTCATCAAATCAACCCATATCGGACGACTCAAGCTATCAGCCGATGCCATTAGTGAGCCTTTGGTAAAAGTTGGTGATAAAGTACAACAAGGTGATACCGTGGCTTATGTGGCATGTATGGCACAGCTGTTACCTGTAATTGCTGATAAAGCAGGCTATGTATATTCGATATTGCTAGAAGACAATGATAAAGTAGAATACGGTACGCCAATAATTAAATTACCAATCAAATCAAACTAACTAATGTATTTGTCAAGAGATAGATAAAAACCGTTTCTACCAGGAAAATCAGGAGCTAATTCGGTAGTGTTCAAAAAACTGTGTCATTCCCATAAACTGTTCAGAAAAACAGGAATGACACCATGCAAAACTTCGACTTTAACGAAGCCCTAAAAGCCATTCAATTAGGAAAGCCTATTACAGGCGGTGATGGGGTGCTAGCCCCACTCATCAAACAACTCACCGAAGCCGCTCTATCGGCTGAAATAGACAGCTATCTTGAGCAGAATCATAGTAGTAACTGTCGCAACGGTTATAGCAAAAAGACGGTCAAATCAGCGGTTGGTAGCTTTGAGCTTGAAACACCACGTGACCGCAACGGCGAATTTGAACCTGAGCGAGGAAATAGCGAAGCATCGCTTCACCCGAGCGCAAGACGAAGGCTATGCCTGAGTGACTGGTCAAGAAGCATCAAACCAAACTTACCCCTGAAATTGACAATCTTATCCTCTCGCTATTCTCGCATGGAATGAGCTATACCGCTATCGGGTCTATACAGCGATGAAACTTAATCTGCGCCGCAAAACCAAACTACGACTGCCTACACGTGCCCCCGAGCCACTGACAGTGCCAAATAGCTTAGGCCATACTTGGTCAATGGACTTTATGAGTGACAAGCTGCATAACAATATCCGCTTTCGCACTTTCAATGTTATTGATGATTATAATCGTGAATTACTAGGCATTGATATTGGTACCAGTATACCGTCACTACGAGTGATTCGCTATTTGGATCAGTTAGCCCAGTGCCATGGCTATCCTAACAAGATTCGGGTTGATAATGGCAGTGAGTTTACCTCTAGTGTCTTCACTGATTGGGCGGCGGCTCATGGTATTTTGGTTGATTACATTAAGCCTGACTGCCCATACCAAAATGCGTATATTGAACGGTTTAATCGCAGTTATAGAAATGAGATGCTAGATTGTTATCTGTTCAATAATTTAAATGAGGTTAGACAATTAACCGATGAATGGATCGAGGTTTATAACCACGAACGACCGCATGATTCATTGAATGATATGACACCTGCTGAGTTTAAACAGGTGGCTTAATGATTCTACTTTGATGTTGTTTTAAGTTTGGGGTATTTACATGCCTAATCTATCATTTGACAATCTTTTTGTCACGCACTAACGGCATTGGGGCTGTTACCGTTACTGTCATTGTTTTAAGAAAATTATCACTCTCATCTTTTAGATTTACCCCTGTTAATTGACGCTCAAAGGCTTGTGTAATCAGCCAATTGAGTTTAAACGCTGCCGCTCTTGAGCTAAGCCCACCAGGACGAATGTTCGAGATACAGTTACGCTCGGCATCTTTTTTGCCAGTTTTTGGGGCATAGGTCATATAGACTCCCAATGAATCCGCCGCTGACAAGCCAGGGCGTTCACCGATGAGTACCACCACCATCTTGGCATTGACCAGTTCGCCTACCGCATCCCCTAATGCAACACGCGCTTGCTTGGCAATAAACACAGGAGCGATGATCAGATTTGGATTGAGAAAGGTTTTAAGCTCATTGAGCAGCGGCACAACTTGAGTCTGTACAGCAAGCGATGATAGCCCATCACCAACCATAAACACCAAATCATAGCTGGTTTGCTCATTGGAATAATTGGATGAATCAAACCACGCTTTTTTGCAGTCATCAGCCAGTTTTCGTCCCAAATCGGGGCGTCTAAGATAGGTTTCTCGGCTACCGCTTTGGACATCAGCTTGACTGTGAACTACTTCAACTTGCCAATTTTGCTCTTTTAATTCATTACTAAGTTGCTCGATATCCAATGGCGTGTGAATGGCATCACACGCTTGGGCATGAGCCAATCCAAAGCTCAAAATCTCTTGGGTCGGTAACGCTGCACCGACACGTCCAATCGCAATACGAGCCTGAGTCAGCTCTCGCCACGACTGCCAGTCATTGGTTGTGACACTTTGGTCGATTATGACGTCTTTTTGGATAGAATTTTGCTGGGTATAATTATTGATAATATTAGCCATAACTCACACTTAAGGTATTGGGCGCAGTTAAGAAACGTTTGCCATCAGATACTAAGTATCCTTGGGCATCTGTTAGCTGCATTTTTTGTAGCCATTGTTCAAACTCGGGAGCAGCACGCTTTTTGAGCGTTTCTCGGATAAAGCGAGCATCATGAAAGCTAGTACTTTGGTAGTTGAGCATAATATCATCCGCCCCAGGCACGCCAATCAAGAAAGTTAGCCCTGCTGCTACCAATGACACAATAATACTGTCCATATCGTCTTGGTCAGCATCGCAGTGATTGGTGTAGCAGACATCACAGCCCATAGGCAAGCCAAGCAGTTTGGCACAAAAATGGTCTTCTAAGGCGGCTCGCAAAATTTGTTTTCCATCGGCAAGATATTCTGGACCAATAAAGCCAACTACGGTATTGACCAGTAATGGATTAAACTCCCTTGCCACTGCATACGCTCGGGCTTCACAGGTTTGCTGGTCGATATCATAATGGGCATTGGCAGATAATGCACTGCCTTGCCCTGTTTCAAAGTACATGACGTTTTGCCCAACAGTGCCACGATTAAGTGACAATCCTGCTTCATAGCCTTCTTGTAAAATCGCCAAATCCACACCAAAAGAACGATTCACCGCTTCAGTACCGCCGATTGACTGGAATACCAAATCCACAGGCACGCCTTTATTAATTAGCTCAATGGTATTAGTAATGTGGGTCAGCACACAAGACTGAGTTGGAATATCATATTCATGGATTAAGGTATCAAACATCTTGGATAAATCACCTAAAATTGGCATGCTGTCTGATGCAGGATTGATACCGATTACCGCATCACCCATGCCATATAGAAGCCCATCAAAGGTGGATGCTATCACCCCACGCATGTCATCAGTTGGGTGATTGGGCTGAATGCGTACCGATACCCTATCAGGCAGACCGATGGTATTACGAAATGCGGTGACATTCTGGCATTTAGCAGCCACGGTTATCAAATCTTGATTCCGCATCAGTTTACTCACCGCAGCCACCATCTCTGGAGTAAATGCCCATTTACAGTCTTGTAAAAGCTGTGTATTCGCATATTCACTGAGTAGCCAGTTTCTAAACTCGCCCACGCTCATGCTATTAAATGGGGCAAAAGCCACACTATCATGCTGCTGACGAATAAGACGGCTGACTTCATCGACACTATCATCAAGCAAAGGCTCATCCAAAAAGATACGCAGTGGCAACTCGGCTAACACAAAGCGAGCCGCCATACGCTCAATATTGCTACAAGCAGCAATCCCAGCAAGCACATCGCCTGAGCGTAATGGGCTTGCCTTTGCCATCACTTCTTTTAGACTTTGAAATTGCCAGATATGGTTGGCAATGGTCGTTGAAAAGCGCATTTTGTATCCTAGTATTTTTATACAGAAGAAACTGGTTGACTAGCAATGGTTGCTAAATGTTTATTACGTAACATCATCATCACCCCATACGCTAATGCCATAATCACGATGTATAAAACAAACAAACTAAAGTTAAAATAAATCATCGCAATCAAACTAAATGCACCCAAACCTAATGCAATGGCGGGAAATACAGGATAAAAAGGGGCTTTAAATGGGCGATATAAACTCGGCTCACTACGGCGTAGTTTAAATAATGACGCCATTGACACCAAATACATGGTTAATGCCCCAAATACTGATAAGGTAACAATATTGGCAGTCAGGCTTTGGTCATTGAATTGGATAAAACTATCACTAAAAATTGCCAAAATGCCGACCACGCCGCCTGCCAGAATCGCCGCTCCAGGTGTTTTAAATTTTGGATTAAGTTGTCCTAAGCGTTTTGGCAAAAAACCTTCTCGAGCCAAGGCGTAGATTTGGCGAGAATAGCCCATCAGAATACCATGAAATGAGGCAATCAGACCAAATAAACCAATCCAAACTAACAAATGCAACCAACCACTATCCGCACCGACCACCAATTTCATCGCTTGGGGTAATGGGTCATTGACATCAGCAAATTGACGCCAGTCACCGACACCACCTGCCATAATCATCACACCAAAAGCCAAGAATACCAAGGTCAAAATACCAGCGATATAGGCTTTTGGAATAGTGCGAGCTGGGTCTTTGGCTTCTTCTGCCGCCATCGCTGCCCCTTCGATTGCCAAAAAGAACCAAATCGCAAACGGCATGGCTGCCAAGATACCACTCAATGAAGACATGGTGAACGTATCACTGCCTGCCCAACCATGTGCCACAAAGTTACTCCAACTCCAACCAGGTGACACAATGCCCATAAACATCAGTAGCTCACCAATCGCCAAGATAGTCACCACCAGCTCAAAGGCAGCGGCAATGCCCACCCCTAGCCAGTTGAGCAACATAAACACAAAATACACCGTAACGGCAATATATTTGGCATCAAGTTGTGGAAATTGCACATTCAGATACGCACCAATCGCCAAAGCAATCGCAGGTGGGGCAAAAATAAATTCAATCAAAGTGGCATATCCTGCCAAAAATCCGCCTTTATCACCGAAGGCACGTTTGGCATAGGCATAAGGACCGCCGACATGCGGAATAGCTGTGGTCAACTCGGTAAAACTAAAGATAAAGGTGGTGTACATGACAGCGATGATTGAAGTCGCGACCAAAAATCCCAAAGTACCTGCTTTACCCCACCCATAGCTCCAGCCAAAATACTCGCCGCTGATAACCAAACCAACGGCTATACCCCACAAAGAAAATGTACCGAGTACTTTTTTGAGTTGATGATTTGAATTATTACTCATAATTATTGCCCCATGATTAGACAAGATATCTAAATAACACAGTGCAATATATATGCCACATAAAAATAGGTATTTTAATTCTTAATATATGTCACATAAAAATCAGCATTTTAATTCTTATAAAATCAAACAATTAAAAAATTAGGTGGATCAAAAAATTGTTAAAAGAATCTAAATCTTAGTATTATATGAATGAATTTAGTGCATCAATTGCACTCAATTTAGGCAATATGGAGTTAATACAAAAACGAAAAAATAAGTATGCTAAGGAATCTAGTCTAGTATTGATAAAATTGATGAGGAAATGAGTTTATAAAAAAATGTGGTTTTTCGCACTGCCGATTTTGTTTTAATATTAGGTTCTGAATAAAAAACCAGTTATTGGAACAACTATTCCGATAAATCATGTAGGGGTCAGCACAGAATTCAGATGAAAAAGTACGCTGAGTAATTTTTTTAGTTAATTATTTTATTAAAATCAAATATTTAAGTTTTTATTGTTTGACTTCTTAACAGCGATAACTAATATGTAATTTAGTTGAGAGAATTTTCAAAAATTTATTAAATAACAAACACATAAAATTAAACAAATTTACCTATCGTAAAATATGGTGCGAATTCTGTGCTGATCCCTTAATGACAGCAATAATACCATCATGCTAGCACAAATGGCGATAGCTGGTATGGGAGTGGCAATTTTGTCAGAATGGTTAATTGATGAGCCGATAGTACAAGGACAATTAGTCAAAATATTCTCAGAGCCCTTAAATATCATGCCTTTATATGCGGTATATATGAATCGGGCCTTTTTAAGTTCAAAGATTCGAGCATTGATCGATTTTTTGGAGAGTAGAATGGTTTGTGAGCTAGATAGGTGATAAGAATTTTCTTATATTTTTAGTGCCTCAATAAAGGTTTTTAATAAAGGAGAATTTCCTCGGTTAGGATAGTATAGATAATAGGCGGGGTAGAGCAGTGCCCAATCATGTAATACTTCTTGTAATTCACCGCGCTCAATCTCCTTAATCACTGTCGAACGTTCTAGCCACAGCAGTCCTTGTCCCTGTTTTACCGCCTTAATCATCAGCTGTGCGTCATTAAATATCAGATTTCCTTGCACCACATGTGTTGTCACCTCATGGGTGTTAGGATGATAAAACTGCCAATCTAATAAGCCCCCGTGCGTGGGTAATCGTAATCGAATACACTGATGTTGTACCAAATCATCAGGGGTTGCAATCGTAGGGTGAGTAGATAAATACTCAGGCGTTGCCACCACACACATGATGACAGGCTCTGATACCCTAACGGCAATCATATCGTTATTGACCATATTACCCGAACGAATGCCCACATCATAACGTTCTGCCACAATATCAACCAAACGAATTTGGGAATGAATCTCAAGTGTCACGGCTAGATATTGCTGATTAAATTGGCAAAGCTTATCCCACAATTCATACTCTAAGGTATGGGGCGTGCCTGTAATGCGAATCGTGCCTTGCATTTGACGTTGAGAAGACAGCACTTCATCAATTTTATTATCAATACGCTCAAGTAAAGGTGCAAGTTGTTGGTAAAGCTGTTGCCCCGCGTCTGTGGTAGCGACCTGTCGAGTCGTGCGATTAAATAGACGCACCCCCATCGTTTTTTCGAGCTGAGCAATACTATGACTGACAGCAGAACGGGCCACCCCAAGTTGAGCTGCGGCTTTGGTAAAGCTTTGGGTATTGGCAACGAGCAAAAACGTGCGTAATTCATCGAGTGAATATGACATAATTTCAAATGTAATAGGCTTTCCTAATTGAATGGCTTTTAAGGCTTCGTTAAAGTCAAAGTTTTGCATGGTGTCATTCCTGTTTTATTTGACAGTTTATGGGAATGACACAGTTTTTTGAACACTACCGGTTTTTCCTGAAAGTGCGTGACTAGTTACAACTCTCCTAACAGGAAAATAAGTAAACAGATAAACCAACTAATCACCTAAATCAAAAGCATGGACGAGTTCAAAGCCAACTTAAGCTATTTAAATAAATTTTTAGAACCCAGGGCCCCGTCTTCTACCATAACTTGGCGAAGGCTGCTGAACGGGTTTAGGTGATTGAACAGACGTATCTACACTCGTCAGTATTTTGTCAATATCGTCAAACAAGCTTGTCAGTGGTTTTGACAACTGTCGATCCGCATCATACAGCTCCACAGTTTGATCAGATTCGATAAAATCGCGTTCGATTGCCTGATCCACCAAAGCCTTTGCCTGATTATTTAATAACGTAGCAAGCTTAACACCCTGTGCCAAATACTGACAATGAGCTGGCTTATCTTTTTGATAACCTAGACCATCAAGGCCCTTAGAGCGTATTTTTTCTGAAAAACCTATGGACCCATCCCGCGCTTTATCTATCATCTCTTGTCTATCATGGGTGGGTTTAACCCCTACCATTGCGCGTTTATAAGCTGTCGTGGCTTTTAAGAACATATCCTTATCACCAATGACTTGACTTACCCTAAGCGCAATCATGGCTTGTAATGCCCGATTAAGCGAGTAGCGCTCATAATAGTAATCAGCTTCGATTTTTGCTTGTTGAAGCCCATTAAAATAGGCTTTGATTTCCTCGGCGATTTGCTTCTCAAATTCAGTGCGCGCTTCAAGCTGTTGCTTTAATTTCGCTAGTCTCGCTTCTTCGGCAATGACAGCTTGTCGTTGAGCAATCAATTCAATTGTTTTATCAATGTTGTCATTTTGGCGTCCTGTGCTTGATATAGCGTGACCCATTCGGACAACTTGGCTAAGATCGCTTGATTTTCCGTTGTCAGTTGCTGGTTGGACTGCTGCAATTGCTGGGTTTGTGTTTGTAGTGCCTGATTGGACTGGTGAAGCTGAGATACTTGGTTGGTCAACGCTTGAATCGTTCGTTGATGCTCGTGATACTGGCTTAGATATTGCTCGGCTAAGCGTGCGGCTTGATCGGCTAACTGCTGATTTTGCGCCAGTAAATTGTCGAGCTGTGTTTTGGTGACGGGTTCTTTGTTCGTATCGATGGTTGACGAGTTTTCTAATTTCTCCATAGCAAGTTTGAGCAAGGCCACTAATTCGCTCAACGCTTGATTGTCTTGCTCGTACTGCTGTTTGAAAACCGTAAACTGCGCTTGTTGCTCGTCTAACAAGGTTTTTGACAGCTGCGCTAAGGCGGTCTCTAACAGTAGGTTTGGATGGTTCGGTAGCATCGTTTAATTCTCCCGCGTTAACTGTTGATACGCCAGGTAAATCCCGCAACAAGTCAGAATAAACAGAATCATCAGTAATGATGTTATCATGAATGTTGACCAAATCCGCCATTCTACGAGCACCGAGATGTTGATGCCCAACGATATCGCCAGCAGGCTTAAAAAGATCACCCACAATATCACTGGTAGTTGATTCTGGCGGTTGATACTCGTTATCAGCTTGCTGCGCCAAGTTTGCTGTTCGCTTAAAAATCGCTGGTAATCCTGCTGCTCGCTCTCGATTCTCAATGCTATCTTCTCGTTCACGTGATTGGCGTAGGTACCCAGATTGCTGTCCACCTGATTCGTGAGTGACGTTAAAGTCGTTTGAGCCTTCTCGTCGATTTGCGTGATCCGTTCTTCCATCTGGGCTAGCCGCGTATCGAGCTGATCTAAACGGGCTGAGATAGCCTTCTGGTCGATCAATGTATCGATACGTTCGTGCAAGGCTTTGTTCGACTCGCTGATCTGGTTCAACGGTTGGCTCTGCTCGGTTTTGAGCTCGGTTTTTAAATCGTTTAGAAAGCTCGTTACTTCGTTTGTCACAGTAGCTTTGATAGTCTGCCTTAAGCCTGAGAATTCGTTCGTGATCTGGCTCTTCACGGTATCTTCGATCGTTTTTTGCTTGGTCAAATTGCTCGCCGAGAGTTCCCCGAGATTCGAAGGTTTTTTCATAAAAAGCTCCTTGTAAACGAATAGGTCTAGCGCCACCGTGTGGATTTTTAATAGAAATAGATTGGTTCTTAATAGCGGTGATCTCGTAATGCTCAGATAGATAAGTAATCACATCATCGCGATGATTGACTGACTCATTGATAAATAACTCTTCTAATTCATCATTAATTTTTCCTAGCGTTTCTTTAACATTTTTAGGTAGCTTATCACCAATCCGTGTTAATTTAATGCGCGCCGCCGCAACTGGATCGGTTAAATTCATCTCTAAATTTTTGATTTCTTTAAACGTATCCACCCGTTTTTCATCGATTAGATGATAATAAACGGGTAGCGCTTTTCCTGTTGTTAGTTCGACATTGGCAAAGACAAAGTTCAGCTCAAGCCTAGGGGTGTTTGTTACCTCATCAATTTTATCGGTGTGTTCTACCCAATAACCAGCATACTGATTTTTATCAAGACCGGTAAATAAACAGTGCTCAAATTCATCCATCAATTGTTGTTTCATTGCTTCAGTAACCGTCTTACTTTCCTCCCCTTCAAATGCCAAACACCCAGCCGTATAAATCTTTGAAAAAGTTAAACCATTAATAAGTTCAGTCACCCACTCAGGATTACCACTCAATAATTTTGCATTTTCGCGAGAAGCGATACCATCTGCATAATCTTTCCCTAGCAAATAGCGTTGCACAGCACGACCACCCGAAGAATAATGGTTATCTGTGACCCCACCTCGCTTAAAAAATTTCACAAGCATTTAATTTTCCATAAAAAATTTTAGATAACTTGCTATAAGTATTTAAAAAAAATTTAAACGATTTTTATAATTTAGGTGCAACAATTTCATCAATAATAATTATATTTTATTTAGTAGTATAACGATCTAATAATTGATCGAGCTGATGACGAAGGAAAGCAAGTTCCGTAGCCAACGCTAAATTATCTAACGTATTATTATTAAAATTATTATTCGCTATAGTAGTCAGCTGATTTAAATTAACACCGATACGATTAATTTCACGCAATAAACCTTGCTCAACTTTGGGTGGATGAATACGACGCTCCATCGGATTTTCTAAGGATTTTAGGCGAATATATTTTGCGACAGGCATCTCACTAATTTTTTGGATTTTCTCATATTCTTCATCGTTAAAGCGCACCTTTACCACATGCGTTCGCTTATCTTGTTCTGATTTTTTCATCGCTAATAGCCAACCAACTAAAGAATTATCATAATCGTTTTACAATGTATGCCGTAGGATTTAGCCCAACATCTTCTTACGACCCCAGCTTTTTAGGGGGAGTAAAATAGGTTGGGCTGGGGGTATTGGGGGGCTTGCCCCCTAATCAAGCATCCGATAAAACACCTATGAGCGATAGCGAAATAGGGGTCTTTATCTGTGCTTGCTCTTTTAGCTCTACGGGGTTATGATCTTTATTATCAAATTCTAGCATTGCCTGTGGGCACAGTAAAGACCAAACTTGCTGCTATAACTAAAGCATGCTAAGATTTTTCCATAACTGATATTTTTATTGGATAAGTATGCGAGGTAATAATGAGTAAGTACTTGAGGAAAACCCCTGAGCAATTGGCCCAAGAGATGTTAGCAATTTCTCAAGCATTAGAGTTGATGAATAAAGAGGAAGCAGAAGCATTAGGTACGATTTCTAAGCGTTATGTTGATAGTATTAGTGAACCCAAAAAAGCAGAAGCTTATTTAAAGTTTTTAGATCAATATGCTACCAAAGAGGAAAAAAAGCGTTTAAAAAATCGTATAAATATTTTAAAAAAATTGGCTAAGCAAGATGATACTGATAGCAAACAATTGGTTATTGATGATAAAAATGCTAATAATATTCAACCTACTTCTCATTAAATCACTGCTTTAGATCATAAAATAGTTGAAGAAAATGGCATCAATTATAATAATAATTTAACCACTAATTTGGTGGATAATTAGTTTAATTATTTAGTGTTCAATTATAAAATTGATAGTGTTTTTTAGTTATAGAGTGATAAATTTTTTTATTAATCTATATTTTTTATTGATAATTTTCTTTTAGTTCTTTTATTTTTTTTGGTTTGAATTTTTTTTGATGCTAATTTTTTTTAACAATGTTTTTGTTAGATTTTTTCAGACTAGTTAATTCTTTTTGGTGAAAAACTCTAAATTTTATTATTTTTTTCTTTAAGAATTTACTCCATAATCTATCAGTTTTTTTAACTTTAAGAGAATTGATAGTTTTTTAGCCAAATTATCTACCCAAGTTTAAGAACAAAAGATTAATGCGTTTACCCATCTTAGTATAAATTCGGTAAATTTAATTTGACACACAGATCAGAACTTGTCGTAAGTTTATTATTAATAAAAAAATATTTGAATTATTAAATTGCTTAAATACTTTTCATTATGGAATAATTCTTATAGATTTATTTTGACAGGTCTGATAGTGATTTTTTATCAACTACTTGTCTGAGATTACTCAAAAACGCAAGTTGAAAGGCTTCATCTTGGATAAAAAGTTTGTAAAAATCAATTTCTTTTTTTCGGTCTTCGACGATGATGTCTTTGACCAGTTTTTCAAATTCTAGGTTGCGATGTTGTTCATCTTTCGTGGTCAGATACTTCTGTTGAAAGTCAGGATGGTCATAAATTCGTTGTGCTAAGTTGATAAATTTCATTCGTTGTTCTTCTGGCGTAATATGCCAACTTTTAAACCATCGCTCATTAAAATCTGCGATGATTTTATCTAGGTTGTTGGTTTTTGCTTCAGTATGTACGCCAATCACGTTAGGGTTGCTCGGGTCGATAACCGCTTCTTTTTCGTCTAATGTTATCTTTGAACCTAAAGCCGTTCTTTCAATCGCATAAGTATTTAAATCAATCGATTCTAACAAGTCATCGATATCATCATCTTCCTGGGTGCGAATGTTAAGCTCAGGAATTAATGCTTTTAATAACCAAAACAATCGCTCCCATTCGATTTTGTTAAACGGCATAATGGATGCAAGACGGCTATAGAGTTTGACAAATTGTTTGGCTTGCATTTTAAATTCGATTTTTGCGTCATCGCTAAGTTCTAGCTCATGGTTAAAGCGTTCTGCCAAAATATTGATTTTGCCTTGCAAGGTTTCCATACTGGCACCGCCAAAATAGGCTTCGGCATAGTCAATGATTTCATGGGGTTCATAAACGCCTACCGCCTCTAGTTCAGTTTTGATATCGCTAAGTACATTGACATCGGTCGCTTGGCTTAGGGTGGTGACGGTAAAGTATTTATCAAATGCGGATTTGATATGTTTTAGTTCATTAAAAAAGTCCAACACAAACAAATCTTCGGTTTTTTTGTCGTACTTATTCGCCGAGCGATTGAGCCTTGACAGGGTTTGCACTGCCAGTACATCTCGCAATTTTTTATCGACATACATGGCGGTAAGTTTGGGTTGGTCAAAGCCTGTCAGATATTTATTCGCAACGACCAAAATTCGGTAGTCATCGCTATCAAATTTTTCTTTGGTTTTGCTATCTTCAAAGCCGTTGATTTGGCTCTCGGTGTAGCCAATGCCGTCCACGATTTTTTCACCACTAAAGGCTATCATGGCTTTAAAGGGATTGCCTTTTTGCTCTAATAAGCGGTTAATCGCTTGGTAATAACGGATTGCCATTTCGATATTTTGTGTGACTATCATGGCTTTGGCATGACCTTTTAGGCGTTTTTTGGCAAAAATATTGCTGATAAAGTGATCAAGCATGATTTCGGCTTTGACATCGATGGTTTGCTGTTGGCGTTCGACATACGCTTTCAGGGCTTTTTGTGCCTTGTTAGAATCAAATGCTGGGTCATTTTCGACCGATTTTTGAATCTCGTAGTAAGATTTGAAGGTGGTGTAATTGCGTACCACATCCAGAATAAAGCCTTCTTCAATGGCTTGCTTCATGGAGTACAGGTCAAAGGGAGTAAAGCGACCGTCGGCTTGTTTTTCACCAAATTTTTCTAGGGTGCTGTCTTTTGGGGTAGCCGTGAAAGCAAAATAGCTGCCATTGCCCCGCATTTTGCGTGATTCCATTGCCTTTATAATGCGGTCTTGGTTATCGTCCATATCACCGTCTTTTTCGTTATCGGTATCAATACCCAAAGCGGTATTCATGCCATCGTGAGCCATTCCGCTTTGTGAGCTGTGGGCTTCGTCGATGATAATAGCAAAGTTCTTGTCCGCCATTTCGCCAATGTCGTCTAGGATAAAGGGGAATTTTTGAATAGTGGTGATGATGATTTTTTTGCCGTTTTCTAGGGCGTTGCGTAGGTCTTTTGAGCGTTCGGCATGGGCGATAATGCCTTTGACTTCGCTAAACTGCTTGATATTGTCTTTGAGCTGTTTGTCCAAAATTTTGCGGTCAGTCACTACAATCACCGAATCATATAGCGGCTGTTCTAGCCCTTTCGCCCCTTTTGCTTGTTCGCTGTGCGGGTAGGCTTCTATAAGCTGATAGGCAAGCCATGTGATGGAGTTGGACTTGCCCGACCCTGCGGAATGCTGAATCAGATAGCGTTTGCCAACGCCATTGCCAGCGACGTCTTGCACCAATCGCCTTACCACGCTCATTTGATGGTAGCGGGGGAAATACAGGGTCATGTCGCCAAGATTGGGCTTTTTGATGTCGGGATTATCACAGCCTAATCGTACAAAATGGCTGATGAGATTAACTAAGCTGTCAGGCTGTAACACTTCGTTCCAAAGGTATTCGGTGTTAAAGCTGTTGGGATTGGGTGGGTTACCTGCGTTGCCGTGGTTGCCTTTATTGAACGGTAAAAAGAAGGTATTTGCCCCGTTTAGCCGTGTGGTCATATAGGCTTCTTGGTTGTCTAGGGTAAAGTGGACAATCGCTCTGGCAAAGTTAAATAACGGGTCATCAAGGCTTCGATCTTTTTTGTATTGTTCGATGGCATTAAAACGGGCGGTTTGGTTTTTATGGGTGCTTTTGAGTTCTAGGGTGATGATAGCTAGACCGTTTAAAAAAATGACCAAATCCACCGAGTTGCCGTTATGCTGGCTATAACGAACTTGTCGGGTAACGGTAAAAATATTCTGTTGATAGTTGTCACGGGCGATTTGGCTAGAGCTTGCTAAGGGCTTTGGATAAAGAAAGGTTAAGTTGGCGTTGTCCACGTCCAAGCCTTTTTTGAGTATATGCAACACGCCGTATTTTTTGATGGTATTGTTTAGGCGGTGGATGATGGTTTTTTGCCAGTCTGGGTTGTGTTTGGCGATGGTGTCTAGGGCGGTTTGTTGGCTATTATGCAGAAATTGCCAAAAATAGTGGCTGTCGATGGCTTGGATTTTGTCAAAGTTGGCAGGGTTACCTTGTTGATAGCCGTTAGCGGTTAGGGCGGTGACGATATGGTCTTCAAGTTCTTTTTCGCTAAAGTTGGTAAGTTTCTGCATGATTGGCTCGTTAGATTTTTATTTTGCCTGTGACAGCTTGGTTGATTAGGATGTTTTTGTATTCTTTTAGACGGTCGATTTGCTTCTCTAAATTTTGTTGTGAAATGTCAATTTTATCATTCTCATTTTTGACAAAATTTAAAATTGTCTCTTGTTCCTCTTTAGGCGGAATCATTACTGGTAATTCAAATAAAGAAGTTGTATATAATCTGATTAGACCTTCAACAATACCAGTCGCTCTGATAATAAACTGCTCAATATACTTTGGATTTCTAAATAAAATTTCCAAGTATTTCATGTCATAAATATAATTTTTAACTTTATAAACAGCATAATCAGGGCTTACCAATCCTTTAAAATCTATTTCACTTTTATAAAATACGCCCAAATGTGGCTTTAACTTATTGAAAACCAAGTCATTTTTATAGACAATTTTGTTATCAATATTTGATTGTGCAACTTCAGCTTTCTCATGATAATCAGCTCTTACAACTAAGCCATATTTTTGACTAACCATAAATAAAGGTTCTTCGCCTGTTTTTGAGCGTTCATTGCGTTCATCTAGTACATATTTAAGGCGTTTCATTTGCCAATGCTCTGGAATATCACCTATCCATTCCACACCACTATCTTTCATGGGGACGTTAGGGTTTAAGCCTTTGGTAACGGCATTCTGAATCACGATTTGCTTATATTCGCCTAATTTTTCAATTTGCTGTTGCTTGAGGGCAATCGCTTGGTCAATTTGGGCTAAATTTTTATCAATGAAATCTACTATTTCTCTTTGCTCAGATATAGCAGGAACAGGTAATATTAATTTTGCAAAATCCGAAAATCTAAAATCAGTTGAACGCTCTCGAATGCCTTTAGCTAGCGATTCTATAAAACCTAAATATGCAAGATTTCGTAAAAAATAACTATAATATTTTGACTCGACTCTATTTTTGTCAAATGGTACACAAGCTGAATACACAGGTGTAGATTTACCATCGGAATCTGAAATTCCAATAGCCCCTGCGAATGCGTCCATTTGATGAATTACTAAATCACCCTTCCTTATACCTTGATAGCCGTGTTCTTTCAGAGCATTAGTAAATCCTTCTGTTCTTCTGTTTGAGCGTAATGTGACTTGACCATCACGAAAACAAGTAACAATTTCATCATTAGGACTAACAGGACGTTCCATTTTTTTAAAAAGCCATTTCGCTTTCTCCAATTCCCAATCACTTGGAATCTCCCCTAACCAATCCACACCGCTGTCTTTATAACTATCATACGTCGCATAACTCATTGAACTTACTACCATTAAATTTATTTTGTTTAATTGACTAAACAGCCAAAAATCGGTATAATACGCCCTAACAACTCCCCAAGTTCTTGCCCATTATGGGAATAACAAGTCTTGGGGCTATCTATTTCTAGCGAACCAAAAATTTTAAAATCGCTATCGCCATAAGCGCCACGCTTTCAAATCCGCCAAACTCATCGACTTTGGCAAGCCAAACTGCTCCAAACTCACTTTATTATTGCTCATCTGCGGAAACTCATCCAACGTATCTAAAAACCGCTGTCCCCAAGTCGAATTTGGGCAAATAAACGTTAACATCCGTTGCATCAGGCAAAAGTAGAGTAACACCTTGGCAGGGTCAAACCTTTGAAACTCTGGCTCCAACCCCTTTAGCGACGCTTTAAATACCACATGGCGATTCCACAAACGCCCATGATGTGCCGAGATATTGCGAATCAAATTGAAGGCGTGTAATTGAGTTTCTAACAATTTGGCACTGGGCAAGCGATAATATTTAGCAATAGCTTCTTTATCCGCCCGTCGCATGATTTTATACAAAATCGACATCGCCCCAAAATCCCACAGCTCACACCCTGCCCAAACGGGAATATCGTAATAATACTGCTGATGATGTTTGACAAAATCGCTGTGTTTTTCTCGAGCTATCACCGCTTCATAACGAGCCACCCAATCGGCATGCCTAACCTTATCATCAAAATACTGTTCATCTAAATGGGCTAATGGATCAAATGAGCCAAGCCTATCGGCAATTCGTACTCGCATAGCCACTTCGATTCGCTCCAACGCATCCAATGCCAACTGACGCAGTTTTTTATCGAACATATACAAGGCTTTGATGTCTTGAAAATGGCTGTTTGGCTCAAACGCATTATCGACTGTACCGTCTGGCATCACTTGGCGAAACACGTACGCATAACCGCTCAACCGATAGTAGCCAATTGTTCGTAGATAGCCCAACGCTTTTTTATTATCATCAACAATTAAGCCACGCTGTTTATAGGTATCTAACTGTTGTTGTACCGTTTTATAAGGCTTAGGCGGTAACTTGGTGGGCATAAATTTCCTTAGTACAAATCAAAAATATCTTTGCATTATAGCAAAGTCAGACCCACTAACCGCCCAAAATATCTCGAATCAAGCCATCTGCCTCTTTATCCAGTTGCAACAGCTCATTTGCTACCTCATCCAAGTTTCTCAGCGGTCTATGCTGATAAAAATACTTGTTAAAGCTAATCTCATAGCCGATTTTGATACTTTCCATGTCCAGCCACGCCTCGCTCACATGCGGTCGTACTTCTGCCAAAAAGTAATCGTAAATACCTTGATTGAGCGGGATTGACTCGCTATCTCGTAATTCGCTACTGCTTTCATAAATCACATACTGGTCGGGCTTGGCATTCTCAACACCCACATCTTGGGCAGGATAATACCCAAAATCGGCTAATTGCTCAGGCTGACAGCCAAATCGCTCGCATAAGGCTTGGATTTTATCGGCTTTTAGCGTGGTGATAGATTTAATCACTTTTTCACCTGTTTCATCATACCAACTGACCGCATCAAGAATTTGTTTTCGCTCATTCGCTTTAAGCTTAATATCGTGCGTTTTAAGCACGTTCTCGACCTTTTTGGTAAAAAGATTAAAGTCAGTGTATAAAACGTCTCCTAGCGCTTCCCAGAGCGTTATAGCATGGTTCATGATGGACACTTGGTTTTGCCAAGTCTCAATATCGAGAATTTTTTTGCGTTGAGCCAAACTTAAGCCCATCTCTTCAGATTCTGCCCATTTTTTTAAATCGTTTTTGTACTTGGTATAAAACTCAGCTTGATAAACCTCATCGCCATATTGTTCATATAGCGTGTTCATAGCATCGCTTAGGCTATTATCAAAACGCAACTTGGCAATCGACTCGGCGGTAAACTGAGCGTGACGACGGTCAGGACGCTCGATATTGACCTTATGATAGCCAAAATCTTGATTGGCAAATACTTGACTAGCAATGCCTGTTGGCTCGCCTTTAGCATCCAACTGCCCACGGATGGTTGCCATATCAAGATAAGTTTGGGTAATCGTGGCAATATCTTGTGGGCTAAATTCGCTATTTTTACTGCCTAAGTTCTTTTTGAGTTTGCGATACATTTGACTGGCATCAATCAGTTGGACTTTGCCTTGACGTTCGCTTGGCTTATTGTTGGATAACAGCCAAATGTAAGTGGTGATACCTGTGTTATAAAATAAATTGTTCGGCAATTGGATAATTGCGTCAAGCCAATCATTTTCGATAATGTGTCGGCGGATATTACTTTCACCACTACCAGCATCACCTGTGAACAAGCTTGAGCCATTATGCACTGATGCAATACGAGAGCCTTTTTCCCCTCCCCTGCTCGATTTCATCTTGCTAACCATTTCCATCAAAAACAATAACTGCCCATCACTAGAGCGTGGGGTTGCATCTACTACTTGTGGATTACCCCAATAATCGTTTAAGGTAACGATAAACCGGGTATCAGAAACGGTTTTGCCGTCGGTATCATAGATATTTTTCTTCTCTCCTGCCCAGCTTTTACCATATGGTGGATTGGACAGCATAAAATCAAATTGCGTACCTGCAAATTCATCGGTTGATAAGGTTGAGCCAACCCGAATGTTTTCTGGGTTATCGCCTTTAATCATCATATCTGATTTACAAATGGCGTAAGTCTCATCATTGATTTCTTTGCCATACAAAAATATGGTGCGTTGCATATTGTCTAGCGGGTATTTTTCGTGAATGAAGTTTTCAGATTCGGTCAGCATACCCCCGCTACCACACGCTGGGTCATAAACGGTTAATGTTTTAGGTAGTGTATCTTTGATTGGGTCAAATACTAAATGCGTCATTAACTCAATGACTTCTCTTGGGGTAAAGTGCTCCCCTGCTTCCTCGTTATTTTCTTCATTGAATCTGCGAATCAGCTCTTCAAAAACATAACCCATTCCTAAATTACTAAGAGCAGGCAGCAATTGGTCTTGGGGGTCACGTTGCTCAATTGGTGATAAATTTAGGTAGGGTGAAACGAATTCCTCTAAAACATCGAGTAGAACGTTTTTATTTGCCATATGGCGAACTTGGTCAAGTAATTTAAACCGCACTAATATGTCTTTGACGTTAGCACTAAAGCCATTTAAATACTCCTCAAAGTTGGAAAGTAGCAATTGCTGATTATTGCTGGCTGATTCCTTGAGTTTTTTGAGCGTCCATTTGTTAGTATTGTAAAACACAAAACCTGATGCTTTGCGCAAGCCATCATCATCAAATTCAGTTAATCCTAAATCCTTTTTTTGAAATTCAACTTCTTCAAGAACGGCTTGTTTGGTAGGCTCAAGAATACTATCAAGACGGCGTAATACTGTCATAGGTAAGATTACATCACGATATTTACCACGAACATAAACATCTCTTAAACAGTCATCTGCAATTGACCAAATAAAAGAGACCAATTTGTTATGTACAGCATGATTCATGAAATTAACTCATTGTCTAAAATTGACCAAGTATAATGAATTTATGCCTCACTATGTTAGAGAAAATGAATTTCATATATGGACAACCATTTACAATAATTTATTTTTTAATCCATATGTTATTGATTTCTAAAATATTTTATTTATATCACTAAAATTTTATTTATATACTCACTATGTTAAAGAAAAACGGTACAAAAACTTATTAACTATCAACAATTTTTTATTTTATTAGTAGTTTTTTTATATAATTTAAGAAAAAAGGTTTTTATTACATTTTAATTACTTTTAATACCTTTTAGACTGCTGTGATTCTTATCCAGCAAGGCTTAGAGCCCTCATATGTGGACACTCATTTACACATATGTGGACACTCATTTACATATATGTGGACACTCATTTACATATATGTGGACA
>NZ_DAMBBC010000022.1:32454-36230 GCF_032057165.1 Moraxella sp. CTOTU48717
ATATGTGGACACTCATTTACATATATGTGGACACTCATTTACATATATGTGGACAAAAATATATTTGACTATATATTGAACTTTTGATATGTTGACAATTCAAATTATAAGTAATGATGAAATTAAAATGTCTAATCCAAAAAATAATCAAAATATTTCCAAACAAAACGAATTAGACCTTTCACTCAAGAATAAGCAAAAAGTATCGCCTAAATCTAATCAAAATCTTGTCGTTAAATCAAATCGTTTGAATGAAGCCTTGCAAACATTAAGCTTGCCAGAACTTAGAATTATTCAGCTTGGCATCGTCGATGCCAGAGAGACAGGGACAGGATTACACACAGATAAACCATTAAGAATTGATGGTAAGCGTTATTCTGAAATATTTAATACGACCTTGCAGAATGGTTATATTTTAATGAAACAAGCGGAAGAGACACTTTTTAATCGCAGATTTAGTTTTATTAATAAGGAAGGTAATATTGTAAAAAGCCGTTGGATTCAGCAGATTGAGTATTTAGGTAGCCAAGGAGCTATAAATATTTGTTTTACAAAGGCGGTTGTAGAAGCAATTACTCGCATTGATGGCTTTGAGGATTTTTTTACACAATATTATCTTGAACAGACTGCACAATTAAAAAGTGTTTACTCTGTACGATTATATGAATTACTTGTTCAGTGGAAAGTAGCTGGTAAAACTAAATTATTTGAAGTACAAACTTTCCGTAGTCAAATGGGGGTTGAAGATAGCGAATATAAAATTTTGGCAGACTTTAAAAAGCGTGTTCTAATGCCTTCTATCAAGGAAATTAATGATAAGACAGATTTGTTAGTAGATTTTCAACAACAAAAGAAAGGGCGGACTGTTATAGGGTTTAAATTTTCTGTAGGGCTAAAAGAACGTCAATTAGCCAATGATATAAACATAAAAACGGTAAACCATTGTGTATCAGAGCAGTCCAGTAAAAAAAATCATCCTAGCTGGGTAGTAAAAGGTTTGACTGATAGTCAAATCAATAAAATTGCCATTTACGCTGAAGAATTTACCAGTGCCAATAGCAAATTTATGTCTCCGAGTTTTCGAGGTGGCTACAAAGAACTTATCGATAGTTGGAGACCTATGCTAAAAGACCCTGAAAAAGTGAATGACTTTCAGAAAATTCAGGAGTTACTTGAACGAAAAGTAACATAACAATAAATTTTTAATAAACTTACAGTACGTGTATTTTTAGTTTATTTTAGTGCTACTAATAATGTTTTTTAAAATTAAAATAAATGTTTTTATTAATCGTCTGAGATGATGAACAGATCGTTTGGCGTGCAATCAAGTAGCTTACATAGCTTTTCAATGGAATCAAAATCAATGCGAGTGGCTTCATTGTTATAAAGTCGATATAGAGTTGAGCGAGCCAAATCAGTTCGTTTTTCTGCATCGCTCACTCGCATTCCTTTTTGAGCAAATAATACGGGTAAGTTAAGTTTTATCATAAAATTCCTATATGTAAATAAAAATTTATTGCAAGTAGAAAATAATTCAGGTAGTATGTCCTACATATAGAAAATATTTTACTTTAAATAGAAATTATATTTTTATATATAGGTAATGAATTGGCATTATTTTAACATATTTTGTGGCAGGACAGTCGCAACTTTGAATATTCTTTCAACCATGAATTAAATCATAAGGAGTTTTTCATGCTAGGTGTCAATGCAAAAAATTTAAACAAAATGTTAAAAGCCCAAAAACAAATCAGCCAACAAGCTAATCGCTTATCTAACCGATTAATCAGAGAGTTAGAAGTGCAAAATGGCTTTGGTCTTGCAAACTTTTTAGAAGTTGATAGCAATTTCGATAATTTTACCGCTATTCGAGCTTGGGTACAAAGACAGATGAATAAGGGTTTTGGTAATGATTCGCTAGATTTTGACGAGTTGAAGCGCCAACTTTTTGAATTAATACCTGAAGGGACATAAATCAAAGTTCATTTTAAAATTTATAATACCTGTATTTTAATCTTTAAATACAGGTATTTTTATTTTATAAAATATTTATATTTGGCTAATTATTCACTTACTATAATCTTTTTCTTGATGTAAAATACCTTAAAAATAGGAGATTAAAAAATGGCAGTAATTTTTACTATCGCCAATCGTAAGGGCGGTGTTGGGAAAACAACTTTAGCCACCAATTTAGCAGTCGCTTTAAGTAACAAAGGGAAAATGTTATTGGTGGATGCTGATGAACAACGTTCAGCGCATCAATGGAATGAGCATCGACAAAACAAACTAGATGCTATTACGATTCATGAAAACTTACTCGATACACTTGAACCTTTAAATGAGAAGTATGATTTTATTTTGATTGATGTTGCGGGTCGAGATTCAGAGATTTTTCGAGAAGCACTATTGGTATCAGATAAAATTATCGTACCAACCCAAGCAAGTTTATTGGACTTGGAAGTCATTCCTTACATTGCTGATAAAATTAAAGAGGCTCAGGAAAAAAATCCATTACTCAAAGCTTCAGTTGTTATTAATAAGGCTTCAGCTAACCCCAAGAACAATGAAGTTGCTCAAGCCAAGGAATATCTAGCAGATTATCCTATTTTTAAACTTGTTAAAACAGTCATTCATGATCGTAAGCAGTTTAGAGATGCAATTATTGAAAGTCGCTCGGTATCAGAAATGGGAAGTAGTAAAGCAAAAGATGAATTAAATGAGTTTTTGATAGAGGTGCTATAAATGAGCGAAAATCGATTTAAACGAGCCCGTGAGCAAGTAGATTTTGTACAAGATGTTAATTCTGATACGCAAGACACCATAAAGGCAGTCGAGAAGGTTATAACTCGCAATAAAAATGAAGTAGTTATTGAGCCAAATAGCCTTACGCCCAAACAACGCTCTCGCACCAGACATGGGCGTAATATCTCTGTGCCATTGTATGTTGAAGAATTGGAGATTATCGAAGCAACGGTCGGTAAATTATCTGAACAGCATGAGGTTTCTGTTAGTAACTTTATTCGTCAAGCCCTGTTAAATCGTTGCCAAGAAATCTTGGGACAAAATGAATATGAAAAACTCAATGCGGTAAAAAGGAATGTCGTAAAATAAAAACATATAAAATAATCTTGTATTGAGATAAAAATACAGGTATTTTATATTTAAAATACGTGTTTAATAAATGTTTTATTTTTTATTTCCCTTTTTTGGCATCTTGCACCACCTTATAAACCGTTACCCAATTCACCCCAAATTGCTTAGCAATATTCGTTGTTGAATTTTGGCGGTCGCTCATCAACTGGCGAATCATCTGTTTCTCTGACTCTTTTAATTTCTCAGGTCATCCATCCATTCGCCCCTTGATCGAGCAGACAATAATCCTGCTTGGGTACGCTCTCGGATCAGCTCCCTTTCAAATTCTGCTAAGGAAGCAAATAAATAAAAGGTCAATTTACCAGAAGTCGTACTGGTATCAAACTTTCTTTAATCGACACCAACTCACAATCCATCTCTCGCAATTGGGTGACGATATTAGGGGTTGGCACAGAATTCGGATCATATAGCACGCTAAGGAATTTTGTCGAATTTTGTTACAACAAAGCGTCTATTACTTACGTAACAATCCCACGAAAAACAATTGTTTTTCGTGATTTTGTAAATCAGCGCCAATTAGGCGCTTTTTTATTAGGTTTATTTCACGATAAAGCCAAATAAATCTAAATATGATAAGATGGGGTAATTATCTTTTATCGTGAGAATTTTACCATGAGTTTAAT